>CAZEON010000007.1:0-28466 GCA_964513975.1 uncultured Candidatus Peribacteria bacterium | reverse complement strand
CATTTGTATGATTAGCTTAAAGGTTTTTTATCACCTCTCAAGTTATCATGAACCAAAAACATTATCGACCAGCTTCTCGGCATGCCGAACTAGCTGTTAATTTAGCTGGAAGTATGTCCCTATTCTTGGTTGCAACCTATGAAGGTTTGAAAAAAGAATAGCTTTGGTAGCGCCAAGGGGAATCGAACCCCTGTTGCAGGAATGAGAATCCTGTGTCCTAACCACTAGACGATGGCGCCTTTAAAAACAACAGCGAGATTCTGCTAATTTTTGAGAAAAATTCAAGTCTTTGGAATGCTAAAGCCTCTCTTTCATATTTTTATACACCACTCCTCTGTGTTCAATACAGGCGACGAAAATAGTATTTTTATCTTTCTCTTGAAAAATTATCCGATAAATTCCTACTCGTAATTTTTGATAATTCTGAAGTGGCTTTCGCAAAAAAAGTCCCATTACATCACCCCTTGCAAGGGATTCTATTTTTGATTTGATCCTCTTTTTAATGTTGGTATCAAGTTCTTGAATGTTTTTTTTGGCAATGGAGGAGTACAATATTTTTTTCATTCTCCAAAGACATCTTCATGAGAATATACATTGCCACTCTTCCAGTCTTTTTCTGCTTGTAGTAAGGCTTTCATAGATTCTGTGTTTGAGAGGGTTGAAATAGTTTCCTCATAAGCCTCAATCTCCTCTGGTGAAATAACCATGGCCTTAGAGGTTCCATTTACAGTAATAATAATGCGATTAAATTCCTCGCTTACTGATTTTACAATTTGAGGAAGCTTTGTTCGAACGTTACTGAGTGAAAGTGTCGTCATTTTTAATTATGTACAGAATCGTGTACATTATAATGAGGTACTTCAAAAAAAGCAAGTTTATTACTTTAGATAAATTTCATATTTCTCACACCTCCTGAAACTCCCTTATAATCGCCTGACGCTCAGTCGGTCCTTTTTTCATTATAAAGCTTCCGACGACCACGATGTCGGCTCCAGCTTTCTTAAGGTCACCAACGTTAATCAATGTCACGCCACCATCAACTTCAATTTCACCTTCAAACCCTCGGCTCCGGAGCGTTTTAATCTTGTCTAAGCTTTCTGTCATAAATGATTGTCCGCCCATTCCGGCTTTGACCGACATTACGAGAATCTTCTCAACACTCTTCAAAATTTTGTCTGACAATGCGTTGTTGCCTGTAAATCCATCAATACAGATTCCTGCTTTAATTCCACGTGCTTTTAAATTTTCAAAGAGTTTCAACGTCGCATCTTCATCTTGTGTCTCGATGTGAAATGTAATTCCAATGACTCCTAAATTTTCAAATTCATCAAAAAAACTTTTTGGGTCATTTACCATCAAATGTGCTTCGATATTCACAGGAAACTCAACGGACTCCAAATCAGCAGCTCGGAAAGTCGTTCTCTCAACGTATTGCCCGTCCATTATGTCGAGGTGAATTCTGTCGGCACTTGCAATTGAGTTGACCTCACTTTGTAAAGCTTCAAAATCAGCGTCTAAAATCGATGGAGAAATTTTCATTCTGTTTGATTTTATGCTAAAAAACGAAAGATAAAAATGAAAATTAAACGATTCAATAGCCGAAATAAAAATACTGGAAAGATTCAGGCGATTTGGAAAAGAGTTTACCCCAATCATAGAGTTCATAAATGGAGATTCGGACGACAGATCGTATGGCTTATCGCAATAGTATTTTTTGGACTCGTATTTTATGGAACGGTGTTTCTTCCATCGGTGAGTAATGCTTCTCAATTGGCATTTGCTGAATCAACGATTATCTACGATCGAGGCGCTCTCGATCTTGAAGAAGACCCGAACGAACATATTCTCTATGTGATTCATGGAGATGAGAATAGAGAACACATTCCGTTATCTGAAATCCCGCAACATATGATTGATGCGACGGTTTCTATCGAGGATGATTCGTTCTATTCGCACTTTGGATTCGACTTAGGAGGTATCATCAAAGCCGTCATGAGCCATTTTTTCGGAATTGGAACATCACGAGGAGGGTCGACAATTACCCAGCAATTGGTGAAGAACACGTTTCTTTCGAGAGAAAAAACAATCATCCGAAAATTTAACGAACTCCTGCTTTCCATAAAAGTAGAGATGAATTATTCGAAAGACGAAATTCTAGAATTGTATTTGAATAATATTCCCTACGGAAATAATGCTCATGGAATTGAAGCAGCGGCAAAAACGTTTTTCAACAAATCAGCAAAGGATTTAACGATTGCAGAAGCGACGATTCTTGCATCACTTCCAGTGGCTCCAACACGGTTTTCCCCCTACGGATCAAACAAAGATCTTCTCATGGGATACTACGAATACGATGAAGATACGGGAGAAAAAAGTTACAAGAAAGGACGAAAAGATTTGGTGCTTCAACGAATGCTCGATTTAAAAAAGATTACTTTTGAAGAATTTAAAACCGCATGGGCGGAGGCCAAAGATATTGAATTTACACAGTTTCGAACTGATATTAAAGCGCCACACTTCGTGTTTTATGTGCGAGAACGATTGGAAGAAAAATACGGGAAAGAGTTTTTGAAAAATGGGGGACTGCGAATTTACACAACGCTCGATCACGATTTACAACAGATGGCGGAAGACATTATTGAGCTCAAATCTCCGCACTACGAAGATACCTATGGGGCGAAGAACGTTGCGCTTGCGTCCATCAATCCTGATAACGGACAAATCTTGGCATACGTGGGAGGGAAGGATTATTTCGATACAGAAAACGATGGGCAAGTGGACGTGCTGACATCTCGTCGGCAACCAGGATCGAGTTTTAAACCATTCGTGTACGCGACGGCATTTCAGGAAGGGTATTTTCCTGCGACGGTGCTGTTTGATGTGGAGACAGATTTTGGAGGAAACTACCAACCGCAAAACTTCGATGGAGAATTCTCAGGGCCTGTTTCTATGCGGGAAGCATTAAACAGAAGTCTGAATATTCCAGCGGTAAAAGCGGCCTACATTGCTGATCCAAAAAATGTTCTCAAAGTCGCTGATAAGTTAGGAATTGTCTACGAGGGGGATGCAGAAATGCATGGAGTGGCACTGGGAATTGGAGTGGCAGAAATCGAACCGCTTTCACATATTTCCGCGTTCCAGGTTTTCACGGGAGACGGAAGTTATTACGAACCAACGGCCATTCTTGAAGTTCACAACTCTGATGGAGAGATTCTTGAATCCTTTGATTCAGAGAGGAGTAAGAAAGAAGGTCTGGATGAGGAAGTTGCGGCACTTGTTCGGAATATACTGACCGATGAAACGACACGTCCAACAACAGAAGGCTTTGATTGGAATATTTTACTTCAACTTGACGGACAGAATAATGGTGCCAAAACAGGAACGTCGAACCGAAAGATTGAGAATTCTGAATATGATGAAAAGAAACCGATTGATGAAGAAGATAATCCAGAGTTCATCACGGCTCCTGGAGACTCGTGGACGATTGGGTTTACACCGCACCTTGTTACTGGAGTATGGGTCGGAAATAACCGTGGTGAGCCAATGAAACCTGGGGCGACAGGGTTGTCGGTAGCGGCTCCAATTTGGAAACGATTCATGAACGATGCGCACACATTTCTTTTCGAAGAAAAGGATGCTGATCCAGAGAAGCTCTACAATGAACCAACACCACTTGAAGTAAGACAAGTGAATAAATATTCTGGAAAAATAGCTTCCGATCTCACACCACCGAAACTCGTGCGAGATGAAGTTTTTGCTTCGTTTGCGATTCCAACAGATCTGGATGATTCTGTGAAAATGATTGAGATTGATAAGATCTCTGGACGACCGGCAACACAGTTTACGCCGTTCTACGCACGAACGCGGAAGTACGCACTGACAGGTTTACAGTCCGTGAAACCAAAGATGCCGAACTGGCAGAACCCTGTTACAGAATGGATCGAAACCCATCCGAAATTTATGACCTCATTGGGGTCGATTATGGATGAGGATCCGAAGGACGTCAGTACATTTAGTCGAATGACCTCTCGTCTCAATAAATCGCCAGATGATGTACACAACCGATTTACACAACAGAACGCACCAGAGATAGAAATTATTTCTCCTCGTAATAACGGGGCGCTGGCTCGTGGACAAGTGGAAATCAACGTGTCGGTTTCTGCGAAATATGGAATCAAGGCGGTCGAATATTACTTTGATGAGCAACTCGTTGCTGATGGGATACGGTATCCTTGGACAGGGGTGTTCAAGATTCCAACATCGATTGATTTTGGAACGAAGCATGTGCTCAAAGCTGTTGCGATTGATGAGCTTTTTCATACAACGGAGCACGAGATTGAAGTTGAAATCGCCATCGATACGACAGGACCAGATATTGTTTTCTTGGGACCGGTTGGACGACAAAAAATTCCAATTGATTCGCAAATACAAGTATTAGTTGATGTGCGTGATGCAATGTCTGGTGTAAAGGTGGTGGAATTCTTCCTTGATGAGAAGAGCTTAGGATTTCAGGAAAAAACACCGTATAAGACCTCCATTCGGACGAGTATGAATCTTGGGATTCATCAGTTGGCAGTGAAGGCGTGGGACTTCCATGGAAACACCACTACCAAGGCTATTCCGATTACTTACGAACGACAGCGTATGATGAGTACGAATTTCCCAGAGATTAGCGATATCATTTCTTATCGAAATTCTATCTCTGTGGACGTGAGAGTCCCTGTTTCAGAGAACGTGGAATGGGTCGAACTCTTTGCGGAACAGAATGATAAGATTGTTTATGCGCAAAAAATAGATGATCCGACGCAGTACTTGCAATTTCAAATGCTCAGGAATATAAAAGGGAAGACGCAATTAAAACTCGTAACAAAATTCCGAGATAAACGTAAAGTATATGAGAGCCCTATAAAGACAATTAATCTTTGAGGACTTACAAAAAAATAACTCAAACATTTTATGATTTTTTTGCCCAAACACATCGTTACAAAACATTCACAAAATTTGTTCAATTTATTTTGTCGCAAGCCCTAAATGGATTTTTTTCTCCTTGGATTCGGTGTCATTCTTATGATGGGAGGATTATTCTTGCTCATGAGAGGGAAGAATAAAAAACTCGCGAGAGAGGAGTTTACGCTTTTTTCGCACAAGATTAAGAATACGCATCCACTTGATCCAGCGCATGCTCTGATGGAGTCTCACAAGCTTTTTGTGGCGGCTGTGGCGACAATGTTCCCAGAGAAAAAGATGACGGCTGCAGAGACGCTCAGTCAGGTGGCAAAGAAATTTAAAAACGAACACGACGTGTGGAAATTCCATCATTTGCGAAATAGGATTGTACATGAAACGGATATGAAGATTTCCTTTGATCAATCACAAGAAGCGCGAAAGGCTTTTCTTCGGGCATTGCATAATTTGACGAAATAGTTGTTGAACAAAAAATATGTTCAATAAGAAAAAAGATAAAAAAAGTGTCACATAAAATAAAATAAATCGTTATCATAACGGTTCCAAAGGGACAAAATATGTAAGCATTTTCTTTGCCCTCTCTGTACCATGACATATGAATCAACTCTAAAATTGTCTCCCAGAGACTTAATGATGTGTGCAAAAAATGGAAGTAAAGAAGCTTACGCTGCTCTTTATGAAGAATTTTATACTCCTATATTCAGGTATGTATATCAAAGAACACTCAATTACGAAACTGCGGAGGATATAACACAAACTGTTTTTTTAAAGGTTTTTCAGTCGGTTGAAAAGTTTTGTGATCAAGGAATTTCACCTTTAGCGTACTTTTTTACCGTTGCAAGGAATACAATTATAGATCTGAGTAAAAAGCAAAAAAGGGAATGTAAACTTGAGGCAGACGATCCTGTATTTGAAAGGATAGAAGAACTTCATGAAACCCCAACACAGACAATGAAAACAAAAGAACAAAAAAAAGCGATTGTAAAAGCGATGCAACAACTAAGTCCCGATCAGCGGGATGCACTTAATTTTCGTTTTGTGAATGGTCTAGGAAACCCAGAAATTGCAAACATTATGAAAAAGTCGGAAGTACTTGTGCGTCAATTGCAATGTCGGGGAATAAAACAACTCAAAACCCTTTCTCATCTCAAATCTTATATTTAAAAGAATGAAAAAAATATCATCCAATATCGGTTCATCTCGTATATGGAAAGCAGTGTTTGCTCTCCATGAAGGAGAAAAAATTGATCTTAATAAATTTTCTACAGAAGAAAAAACAGAGATAAAGGAGGCATTAGCCATCATAAAAGCTATTAAAACATCACAGGAAGATATTCCTCTTCCTTCAAAATCATCTTTTAACGAAATGTTGTTTCATATTCCAGGAGAAGATACTTTGGAACGAGAAAATGATTGGAAAAATTTCTTTCGAGAATGGAAGTTTGGCGCGAAACAATGGATAGCAGTTCCGGTGCTTGGTCTTTTGGCGTTTACCGTTATTTCTTGGCAGTCTTGGCAGCAACATCAGTCTTCTGTACAAGTAACAACTGCAGAAATGCTTACTCAAGAGATTCAAAATGATTTTCAGGAATTTTATCGTGAATTTGAAGAAATTGAATCTCTCAAAAAAGAACTCGATCTCGTTTATCTGAACGAAGAAAAATCATCCCTCTACTTTTAAATACAATGAAAAAATTATTTTTGTTTTCGGCTCTCTCTCTTGCTTTTTTTGCAATGAGCAACGTTGCTTTTGCAGGAACTAAATCAAAGAATATTGATCATTCACAGAATGACCAACGTTTTGAACAACTTCTTAAAAAGGTGCAAGAAGAGAATCTTTTGTCAGCAAAAATGAAAAGGAAATGTGAAAACATTTTTGAGGAGCATATTAATGCAAAACAAATTAATTCTCCTCAACTAACATCACTTCAGAAGGGAAAAATCAATGAATGTATTGATGCTATATATTTCGAGAAGTTTAAAGTTATGGAACAAAAAATAGAAGCATTAAGAAACATCATTACGAAACTAAAACGGTTAGGGAAAAACACGGATGTATTGGAGCAGAATCTAGAACAAGCAGAGGGGAAATTAGAACTCTTAAAAGAGTCATTATAGGTCGTTATATGTAAAAAGTGTCACATATTCGAGATTCGAAAGTTATTCTCATCATATGTATAAAGATTCCTTGATGCAGTCATTGACAAAAAATTGGAATCAGTATATCATATAAATAGCTTTGATTGATTTTTATTGTTTCAATACAAAAGCAATCAGCTCTTTGACACTATCAGACGTATTTTTACTTCTTTTGGATGGAGTTAATGAGTGCTGAATCTCGGGCATCACTACGATTTTAGGCGCGGTGAACTCTCAGTATTTTTAAACTTCATTCAAAGGATTTTATTTTTGGAAGAAGCCGACAATTATTGATCATTTTTTTAATTAAACAAAGTCCCGTGAGTAAAGTAGCGGGCGAAATATGCTTTATGAAAAAAATTAAATTTTTAGCCATTATTATCCTGTTGGCTACAGGAAGTATGTTTGGACAGATCCAAACAGAGTATGGAGTGGAATTTGTTCCGTTTCAAAGTGGAGATAGTACTTACTATACTCCAGAGGACACAACCGTTGTCATCGGGAGATTTGGTCTGGTGAATACAGGTAAAATCACTGTAGATGTCATCAGTTTGACATTCGAGAACAACGAAGGAACACCTAGTGTTTTACAAACACTAGAGAATATCCAATTGTTTCACGAAGGGACACCTATTGGAATGGTGGAAGCTTCGTCAACATGTATTCGATTTTATTCTTATCCGGCAGCACTTTTACAGTTTCAACCAGAAGAGCGAGATAAATTTGAAATTCGAGCACGGAAAACAAATTTCCTCTCTCAATCTGAGATACAACTTGGATTATGGAACATAAATATCAGAATTCGGATTGTAGGTGCGAATTATGTGTCGACACAGACGGAAGGGCTTAATTTCCCCAATGTCTTACCAGAGGGGGAAATGGGGTACTATTTCCTGAATGGCGGGCTTGAACTTATACCACTTCGAATTACCCGTTCGGATTTTATTCCCGATGGGTTTGAAGTTGTCGCTGGGGAAGATAACATTATTTCGTTAAAAGCGATACTTACGAATAATAATTCTGTAGATGTGAATGATACTTCTCTTTCAATTCATACGGAGTCTACTGGGAACTGTGCTGAAGAAATTACCTCTTTCACGGTGTCCGTATTTGTAGAAGGAATGCAACAAGGAGTCAGTAGGAATCTTAACCCTAAAGGGAAAGAAACCTTTAATGATTTATCTGTTATAATTCCTGCCAATGGTCAAAGGGAAGTTGAGTTTCGTATGTGCACTATTGAATCTCATGCACCGGGAACGATAAAATTTTTGATAAATTCAGCAGGAGCAAAAACGGAAGAAACAGAAACAATAGTTCCAGTCTTTTTTGAAGGATCATTGTTGAGTTTCGAAAATCCGGTTGAGGGATCATTTCTTGAGTTAGTGCGGCATTCTGTTATTAAGGCAGGAAACTCTCTATCGAGAGAAATTTCAATTTATCCAAATCCTGTAACCAACTGGCTGAATATATCTTCACCAAAAGAAATAGAAAAAACAATAATCTTCAACTCCACCGGACAAATTGTCTGGACGGGAAACTCTGAAAAAATTAATGTTTCAAAACTTTCCTCTGGACTTTATTCTCTCCATTTGCAATTGCAAAATGGTGAAATAACTCGGGAGAAATTTTTTAAACAGTGAAAAAAGTAAAACGATGCTGATAGTGTTTTTACCCTCTTCGGAAATGAAGGGGGTAATTCACAAAACAAAAAAAAAGGAAAAATCAAAAATTTGTCACAAAAAGAGAACTAAAAAGTTATTCCTTTGAAGGTTTCTTTAATATTTAAATTATGAAAAAATTCATTTCAATTCTCGTCATAGGAGCACTTTGTGTTCCGAGTTTAGGGTTTGCGCTTAGTGCGACAGAGTCAGCAGAAATAACTGCAACGGAATCAGAAGTAACAGCTTCGATGGTACAGCAAGACATTTCTGTAAAAGATATCATTGTTGAAAAAACAGATGAATACGACAGTGAGGGGAAACAAAAAGTAAAATTTTCTACCTACGTATTAAATGAAAATCCAAAAGAAGATACCGTGCTTTGGTGGGGATATAAAGTAGATGGAGAAAGTCTCTACAATGATCGATTTGATCTGAAGTCAACATATTTCAGTGTTCTTCTTACAAAGGGGGATGAATACGAAGATTTCTATTTAGCACCGGGGAAACACACGATCAAAGCGTACGCAAATCCAGAGATAATTGATTACACCACGGATAACAACGTTTTGACAAAGAAAATAGAAATATTTCCTCAAGCTCAACCGGCAGAATTGGAAATTGAAAAATGGGATATCATAGTAGATGATGTACTGATTAAGAAATTCAATGAATACAATGATGAGGGGAAGCAAAAAGTACAATTGTCTACACGTGTATTAAATGTTAACCCAAGAGCAGATGAAATGGTGTGGTGGGGTTATAACATAGATGGACAGAGTATTGGCACCGACCATTATAGATTGAAATCTACAGATCCTAGCGTGCTACTTACAAGAGAGCATGATTTTTATCTAGTGCCAGGAAAACACACAATCGAAGCATACGTGAATCCTTATATTATTGAGAATACAAAAAATAATCAGATGGAAAAAAAGATTGAGATATCATTTCAGAATGTGTCTGAAAAAAATCCGGAGACAAAACCAATGTGTGCAAATCATCCTGGCCCTAGTTTCTGTGAGGGGGGTTTGAAGGCGTTATATTCAGCAGGGACAAATTCAGCTGGCTGTGCCATTTGGAAATGCAAAATTAACGATACGCAAGAAAAAAAGGAAATGAGGAAGAAACGATATACACAACCACGAAGGAATATTTTTGATAGAATTTTAAGAAAAAAAAATATTCCCCAAAAGAGAAATACGAAAATTATAAACGATAGAAGAAGAATGGAAAACAACAATGTTGTTGCCATTGAGAAAAAGAAAAATCGGATTCCAAATAATCAAATTACGCAAACAGTGCCTTCTTATGAAGATGACGTGCGCGTAAATGAATTTGAGGATGAAGTAGTAGTAAACAATGGTCATTTTTTTCCAGACACAGATACAAATTCCCTAGAAGGAAAAGCCGCGGCATATTTACATGCACTTGGAGTTATTGGAGGATTTCCTGATGGAGAATTCAAAGGAGATCGTCTTGTTACGCGTGCAGAGCTCGCAAAATTTCTGGTGCTTGGTGCACAAAATGTAGGAGGAGCGAGCAGTATTTCAAATAGTTGGGGGTTTCGTTCAGACAATCTTTCTGACGATGGAAGATTTCCCGATATCATTAAAGGAGAATGGTATTGGTCATATGTAGTAAAAGCAGCTGATTTTGGGATTATGGAAGGATATCCAGATGGACGCTTGAGACCAGAAAAAACAGTGAATACTGCCGAATTTCTCAAAATGATTTCACACACATTCAATATTCGTAGGAATATGAAATATTATTATGATGATACTTTTGATAGTCATTGGTTTGGGAAATACGCAGGAGCTGCAGAAAAATATAAATTATTCCCATTTCGAGATTCGGAATATTTAGAACCAGGGTTGGAAATGACAAGAAAGGATGTGGCTATTGCGTTGTTTCGATATTTACGACAGAGAAATTTAGCCAGTGATAATTTCCCTTTGGTGAACAATACTTCACAGCAATATCTTGATTGTGTTCGTACAAAATCTCGAGAGTTTTGTGACAAATTTCCGACACCTGAAGTTGGCCAGAAAAGAAACGTAGTGAGTTCTGTGGAGAGTGTGAATCACAAAGAAAAATCAGATAATCAAGAATCTTTTCTTCTTTTTAATAACGATAAAGAACAACAAAAGATTTCGGTGAGTCCTGGGCAAAAAAATGTAGAAATTTTCTCTCTCAAATTTGTTGCGGGAAAAAAACCGGCAAAAATATCATCCCTTAAATTTCGAAGAGTTGGGAAAGGGGATATAAATGATTTTGACACATTACAGTTGTATACAAACAACAAAAATACCCCAATATCAAAAAGAGTAAAAGTAAAAAAAGATATTGTGGAAATTCCGTTTCATAATTCACTTCATTTCGATGCGCAGGAGACAAAATATATTACGTTAAAAGCGGACATTTCATTGAAAGCGAAAAAAGGAAATAATTCTCGATTCGTATTATTTTTACCAGAGTGGGTTGGTGCAAGTGAAGAAATCGTCGGTTTCTTCCCTTTTGGGGGGCGAAGTGTTGTGATTTCTTTTTCAGAAGAGTCTTAAGTTTCAATTCCTCAAAGAGATATAATACCATCGTCTAAGGTAGATAAACGGATTAAAGAATAAAAAAGTTGAAGAGTTAAGCATTATTGAACAATAAACGTGTCCTCGACTCCGATCGGCCTTTCGACTCTGAGCTTAAGGTCGAAGAGGGATGTGTTCAATCTTTTCTTAAATAAATATTAATTGTCATCCTGGCTTGCCCAGGATCGGTTCAGTTGTCCTCCTGTGTTCAGAGTGAAACGAAAATAAATATCGGTTTCGCGCTAACGCTTAAAAAACGGTTCCAAGTTTTTATCCGATTCCGGTCAAGCCGGAATGACAGGAGTTTTTTTTACACTGCAGGAAACTCATAATCCGCATGAAATTGCTCTTGCGGTTCTGATGCTTGCAACATTTTCAACAGCATCTGTTCACTGTTCTCAAATGAATGATCGAATGTTTTTGTAATTTTCTCCTGCTTTTCTGGAGGAAGGAGTCCGACAAACATTGGTTGTTCAAATTTTAAAACGGCTTCATCAATCGTAATTCGTTTTAACTTGTCTCCATCAACAAAGAATACTCCATCGGAAAAAGAGTTCAGCAAGAAGTCTTGCGAATCAATTACTTTCTCGACCCACCTGTCAGCACGAACTTGGTGAACAGGGATATTGTGGGCGACACTTATCGCGTTCAAGATTCCACCGCCAGCGCGCAAACTTGAGAATCCTCCAGGACCAGTCACTCCTCCGCAGAAGGTGATTTCGCCTTCGTGTTGTGCTAAAAAATCCCACATTTCTTGACCATCCAATTTTCGATTCACCCAATCTCGACGCTCAATTAAATTATCTGCTTCGTCAAAAAGCACACAGAAATGAGGATCGACAGCGGTATTGAGGATGAATTGCACAAGAGGACTTTACTGAAACAATTTTCAATTGCCAATTTTCAATTTAGTACGAATTTAAGTCCGGATTTGAACTTTGGGTACTAAAAACTATTAACTCTGAACTATAGACTGTTAACTATTAACTGATCTTACAGCAATTTCGTAAAATACTTATCAAAATATTCTCGAGATTCAATCAGGATTTCGATCAATTTTGCATCGTCTCCTTCGTGGAGATTCTTTGGGGAAATAACCATTGTAAAATTTCCTTTGAAATGCTTTTGAGCGAGTTTCTTTAAGAAGCTTTCGAGTGGCAAAATCCCTGCTGGAAGCGGAGAATACGGAATGTTTCGGTGAACATTCGAAAGATATACATGATGGAGGTTGTCTCCCAAAAATTCTACCGTTCGCATTGGTTCTTCTTTATTGCTCCACAAAGCTGAAAGGTCGAGACAAACACGTCCTTTTTCTCGTAAACCAAACATTGAGTTCTCTGGTCGATCAGGAAGCACTCCGAACATTGCCTTTGCTTGTACATTTCTTCGGTTTAAGTACAGGTCATATTTTTGGCAAAGTTTTGGTACAACCTCTTCCATCCATTTTTTATATCCGAAAGAAAAACTCTGAGGAGAACTTAAGTTTAATGAAATCTGTGTGAATTCTCGTACAGTGTGTTGGTAGGCTGTGAAATATTCTCCCTCACTTTTTTGTGGCATAGAAAAAGCCTTAATAGGTATTTCAAATCGTTTTTCGAGTTCCTTTAGATACTCAGGGTTCTGTGTGTCAAAGTTTCCATTGATCGTAATTTCAACGCCATCAAAACCCGCTTTTTTTGCAAAGTCAAAAAATCGTTCAAGTCCATAATGCGGAAAAGACTGGGAAGAGAGAAGTAACATGTTTGTTTTTATATTAATTCTGATTAATTCTATTCGAATTTAAGCGAAAATGCAATTTTTTTTGGAGACGTTTGGATACGTATCCAGTCTCAAGAAATGTGAAGAAATTATAAAATCGTGAGGTTTCCTTTTTCGAAACTCTCTGCATAATCGATCTCGATGCTGGCAAAACTCAAGACGCTATCACTATTCGGTTTATCGGGGGAAGAAGTTCAGATAGAAGTTGATATGCACCGAGGGTTGCCAGCATTTACCATCGTAGGATTGGCCGACACTGCCGTCCAAGAATCAAAAGAACGGGTTCGCAGTGCAATCAAAAATTCGGGATTTACGTTCCCAAGGGGACGAGTGTCGGTCAATCTTGCGCCTGCAGATTTGCGAAAAGGCGGACCGCGATTTGACCTTCCGATAGCACTCGGGATTCTTCATCGAACAGGACAAATTAATCTTCCAAAGAATTGGGATGAAAAAATATTTGTTGGAGAGCTAGGATTCGATGGAGAGCTACGCCCCATCACGGGTATCCTTCCTCTTACTTCCTCGGCTTCTGATAATGGGTTCTCAGAGATTTACGTTCCAGCAGAGAACGCCAGTGAGGCGAGTGTCATTCACGATATTTCGATTATTTCGGTTTCATCGCTTCGGCAACTCTGTGATCATTTCGCAGAAGCTCCCAATATTCCTCCCACCGCACCAACAGAATTTAAGACGATCGATTATCCAGTAAAGAGCGAATACGACATGGGACATATTAAAGGGCAGGAGCATGCAAAACGGGCGCTCGAGATTGCCGCCGCAGGCGGACATAATATGCTCATGACGGGGCCTCCAGGGTCAGGGAAAAGCATGCTTGCCAAAGCACTCGCCACAATTCTTCCTTCATTAACAGTCGAAGAAGCACTCGAGATTACAAAGATTCATTCGATTGCAGGACTTGTTGATTCCAAAAACCCGGTCGTCCATCAACGACCTTTTCGTTCCATCCACCACACCGCATCAGGAGTTGCCATCGTGGGAGGAGGAAATCCGCCTAGACCAGGAGAGATTTCTCTTGCACACAGGGGGGTTCTCTTCCTTGACGAATTTGCCGAGTTTCCTCCCAAGACATTGGAAGTGCTCCGCCAACCACTTGAGGATGGAATTATTACAATCTCTCGTGCATCAGGGAGTTGTGCTTTTCCCGCGAAGATGATGCTCGTTGCAGCGATGAATCCGTGCCCGTGTGGTTTTCTTTCCGACCCGGTGAAAGATTGTGTATGTGGAGGATTTCAATTGCAACGCTATCAAGGACGAATATCGGGACCATTGCTCGATCGGATTGATCTGCACGTGGAAGTACCGAGGATTCCTTTTGACAAAATTACCGAGATGAAAGGAGGCGAAGATTCAAAGACTATTCGCGCTCGTGTGCAAATATCTCGAAAGATTCAACAACAGCGATTTCAATCCGAAGGCATTACCTCCAACGCCGAAATGACATCGCCACTTGTAAAAAAATATTGTCCCATAGGGGACGATGCACAAGAACTTTTGCGTTCTGCGATGCAACAGATGAACCTGTCGGGGCGAGCGTTTTATCGTATTCTAAAATTGGCACGTACAATTGCAGACCTAGCGGAAAGTGAAAATATTGATCTCTCGCATGTGGCGGAAGCGATTGGGTATAGGGAGAGGCAGTGAACAATTACGAATTATAAATTACGAATGACGAATGACTGATAAGTTGGAACTGGTTTTTGACAGGTTCCGCAACGTTTAAGCCACGAATGCCATGCCATCACAAAAAATAATAAAAGACTTAAATGATGAAATGATGGCAGGAGCAAGGCTGTGTCTTGCTTCTCATGTTTACATTTTACTTCAAATAGGATATGTTTTTAAACGTGGGGTTCCTCTTTTTGGGGGTTGTTTTCGATCCTGAGCTCAGATCCGAGGGGAGGCTTTCGAGAGTAGGAACCTACATTAAGTCAAATAAAATCTGTCGTCACAATTCAGATTCTTCTTATCGATTCTGACACGGTCCAAACCACCAATTCCATCGACAATCAGCAGAATTTATAATGCATTTGAAAAATCTAAAGGAAGAACATTGGACGGGTGGAGGTGGTGGAGGCGCAGGTGGGGTTGGGGATGTCGAAGGCGCAGGTGGCTCAGGAGTATTATCTCCTCCCCATTGGAACACATCTCCATCTTCATTGATTCCCAAATAATACAAAGGTGTTCCTGATAGTCCGGTTTCAAAAGCCATTTCGGCGAGCACAGTTGATTTATCACACTCAAAATCACCAACATCTAAATCTGCCATAAAAACATTGAGAACACCTTTATCAGTTCCATCAATAATAACGCCTGGGGTATCCTCATCCCACGTACCGGTTGTTTCTCCCCATGTCATAAAAACGAACTCATTATCATCTCCTATATAGCTATTTTCTCCGCTTGCTGATCCAAAAATATAACAGATTTTTTTCTTACTTTTTGGTGGGCGGTAATCATTGTTTTTAAATACAAAATCGAGATCAGGAACGTTGTAGACATATTTAGAGTTTTTCCAATCACTAGCTCCATCTACTTTGATAATCCGAGCCACAGTTTCAATGGCTGATTGTCGTTCTGCATCTCTCGCCTTCCCAAAATAAGCTTTGAAGGTCGCTGTTGAAATTGTTGTCAGTAATCCAATAATCACAATTACAACAAGGAGTTCAATAAGCGTGAATCCTGAGAATTTTTTTCGCATAAAATGAGAAAGGAAGACCTTGAAAATATTCTAGTGGTTTTGAGAGAAAAGGGGAAAGGATTTTCGATTTGCGATGATTGGATGGTCTAATCGACACACCCACTCTGACAGATTTTTCAATTTCTCATTCGAGTCCGTAGGGGCTTGCCAGTGGCAAGCCCCTACGGATGTGGTGAAACCTATCGGTTCCAATTTTGATGCAGAAACAACAATTACACTCTTTCAGCAGAACCACGTTGTGAACAAGGGGTTTAAACCCCTTGTTCACAACGGATGGAGCAATGTTTTATCTTACTCCTCATGTTTAAATTTTAGTAGGAAAAAGAGGTGCTATTAAACAAAAAGGTTCAGGACACAGCCTTGAACCTGCGTTAGTTACTCTTTCTTCGGATATGTGGTATAATTAGGGGTTAGGGTGATTTTCAAAGAACAGGGCAACCACAAGGGATTGCCCCTACAAAAAACTCTAAACTGTTAACTGTTTTCAGTCCTTGTCCGACAAATACTTCTCCACTTCAAGTCCTGCCATACAACCATATCCTGCTGCGGTAACCGCTTGCCGGTAATGCCAATCAGAGCAATCTCCTGCAATGAAGACAGAAGGCACTTTTGACTTGGTGTTGTTCTCCACCTTTAAATATTTGTTGTCATGCAGATCAAGATGTCCGTTGAAGATACCTGTATTTGGATTGTGTCCAATCGCCATAAAGAGACCATCGATTTTTAATTCAGATGTTTTGCCTGTATCACTGTTCGTCAACTCTACGGATTCCAGTTTCACTTCTCCTCGAAGGTCCGTCACGTTCTCATTAAACACCATTTCAATTTTCTCATTCTCAAAGACACGCTGTTGCATCGGCTTACTCGCCCGCATTTTTTCCTGCCCTCCCCGATAGATTTGGTATACCTTGCTCGCAAATCGAGTCAAAAACATTGCTTCTTCACATGCACTGTCTCCACCTCCTACAACGGCAACAACCTTGTCTCGGAAGAACGCTCCATCGCAAGTTGCACATGCTGTGTATCCCTTTCCCCAGAACTTCTCCTCTCCCTTATTTAAACCCAACCATCGTGCACTCGCACCTGTTGCCACGATGACTGATTCAGCTGAGAATTCTTCCTCTCCGCTCCACAATTTCAAATTGTTTTCATCAGAGAAATCAACTTTATCGATTCTCTTAAATTCAGTTCTCGCGCCAAAGGACTTGGCTTGTTCACGCATTCGATTCATCAATCCTGGTCCCATTGTTCCCTCGGGAACTCCGGGGAAGTTTTCAATCTCAGTCGTTCCCATGAGTTGTCCTCCTGGGTTTTCGCCTTCAAAAATCAACGGTTTTAATTCCGCTCGCGCAGTATAAATACCTGCCGTGAGTCCAGCAGGACCCGATCCGATGATAATAAGTTTTTCTTTTTGCATTTGAACTCTATTTGTTACAATTCAGGGCGAAGATATTATCATCTTCTTTAAAAAAAATAAACATGGAAATCATTGAAACACTATTGCTTGGGGATTTATGGAACATGGTGATTTTTGGGAATACATTCGGGGAAATTATCATCGCGGTGTGTACGTTCTTTCTTGTTTTGATTGGTATCCGAATCTTTAGAACGGTTGTTTTGAAACGACTTGACATGTTAGTCGAAAGAACAGAAACAGATGTGGATGATCAACTCGTGAGAATGCTTGAGAATATTTCAAAGCTCTTTTATTGGTTTGCTGCGTTTTACATTACGTTTCTTATGCTCAAAACCAATGGGGAATTTCAAGCAGTACTTGATGGAATCTTCCTTGTATTGGTGGTCTATGAAGCCATTAAAATCGCACAGAGTTTGATCAATTACGGGTTTATGAAGTCGGGACGACGAGATGAAACAGTGCTCAATGGAGTGCGACTTATCGCTAAGATTGCGTTGTGGAGTATTGGTTTACTGCTTATTCTCTCGAACCTTGGATTTGATATTTCGACGCTCGCGGCATCTCTGGGAATTGGAGGTATTGCCATTGCGTTAGCCGCACAGAGCGTCCTCGGAGACCTCTTTGCATCGTTTACGATTTACTTCGATAAAACGTTTAAAATAGGTGATTACGTGATTATCGGATCGGTTTCTGATGGGGAAAACAAGGGAACGGTTCAGCATATTGGTTTAAAAAGCACACGAATTAAAACTCTCCAAGGAGAAGAGCTTATTGTCAGTAATAAATTATTAACAGAGAGTCGTATTCAGAACTTCAAGAAGATGAAGCGACGACGAGTGGATATTAATTTTGGAATTGAATATAGAACTCCAACAGAGAAAATGAAAAAAATCCCAGACATGATTGCAAAGATTGTGGACAAGGAAAAAATGGCTGACTATGGACGGACACACTTCTATGAATTCGGGGCGTTTAGTTTGAATTACAAACTTATGTTTTATATGACAACAGGAGAATATAACGATTATCTCGATATACGTCAGAATATTAGCTTGGCGATGAAAGAAGCGTTCGAGAAGGAAGGCATTAGCATGGCCTTCCCAACACAGACGTTGTTTGTAAAAAAAGACTAAAAGAGGTTGTTAAAACAACACAAATGTGGTACTATGAACGGACATGGAAGATCTTATAGCGTTTCGTCCATCATTTCCTCAGGGAGAATTAACTTCTGTAGATATTAATTCTTTTCAGAAAGAGTTAGTTCGATATTACGAACGGTGTCCAACTGAATTTTTACCAAAGGCTTATTTTCTGAAAGAATTTTCAGTATCGGGTCAGGTAACGAATGTGATAGAAGCGCAAAGAACGAAAGCTGAAAAGAAAATAATCAAGGATATAGATAATTGGGTAAAGATTAGAAATTTTTTGCAGGACTGGGAATGTTATGGTAACGATGATTATACCAACGCTTTATCGCAAGCAAATAGATTTTTTAACGAAAACGAATCCCGATTGCCGATAAAAATTCCTTCTTCTCTTAAGAATCCTTTTGGTAAAATTGAATTTCTTCAAAAAATGGTGTCGGAACTAGAGACGAAACTTGCGCTTCATTTAGACTAGATAAGGGAGCTCCATCGTAAATATTCAGTGGAAATAGAATAAATTACCCTAACCCCTAATTATACCACATATTCGAAGAAAAAGCAAGTAGTTTTGAGTCTATAACGAGAAATAGTCAAAGAGTCTAAGCGTTAAAAACTCTAAAAAAAGGAAGTAAAAAAATAGTGAAAAATTTTCGATTGCTCATTCGAGTTCGAGCGTAGCTCTTACCTCAGAGTCGAGGACAGATTTTCGATTGCGAATTTGGCTTTTTAACGCTTAGACTCTTCAGCTTTTAGACTTTGCTTCTCCAACTTCTTCCAAAAAAATTTGACAAAGAATAGCTGAGTCCTAGAATTCGCGCGTATTTTTTTGTTTTCTTAACACCCACAAAAAATGGCAGACGCTAAATTCGACAGAAGCAAACCCCATGTCAACGTCGGGACCATAGGACACGTTGACCACGGAAAGACTACGCTTACAGCAGCGATCACTAAGACGCTTGCTGACAGACTTCCATCAAGCATCAACACTTTTGTTGCGTTTGATCAAATTGATAACGCGCCAGAAGAAAAAGCGCGAGGTATTACAATCGCTACTTCTCACCAGGAGTACGAATCAGAAAATCGACACTACGCACACGTAGATTGTCCGGGTCACGCCGATTACGTGAAAAACATGATTACTGGTGCCGCTCAAATGGACGGTGCAGTATTGGTTGTGGCAGCAACTGATGGACCTATGCCACAAACGAAAGAACACATCCTCTTGGCTCGACAAGTTGGAGTAGACAACATCGTTGTTTTCCTCAACAAATGCGACATGGTGGATGATGCAGAAATGATCGACCTTGTTGAAATGGAGGTTCGAGAAGAACTCTCTAAACGAGACTTCGACGGAGATAACGCTGTTATCATTCGTGGATCAGCACTTAAAGCTCTCGAAGATCCAAAAGGAGAATGGGGAGACAAAATTATGGAATTGGTTGCGGCTTTGGATTCACAAATCCCTGAACCAAAACGAGATACTGATAAGGATTTCTTGATGTCTGTAGAAGATGTTTTCTCTATTAAAGGACGAGGAACAGTTGCTACTGGACGTATTGAACAAGGAGTGATCAACATCGGAGACGAAATTGAAATCGTTGGAATCCGAGACACATCAAAAACTACCGTTACTGGAGTTGAGATGTTCCACAAACAACTTGATCGAGGAGAAGCTGGTGACAACGCTGGACTTTTGCTTCGAGGAGTTGAACGAGAAGATATTGAACGAGGACAAGTTCTTTCTAAACCAGGAACTATTACACCTCACACTGAGTTTGAAGCTGAAGTTTTGATCTTGAAAAAAGAAGAAGGAGGACGACACACTCCATTCTTCAAAGGATACAAACCTCAATTCTTCATCCGAACAACAGACGTTACAGGAGAAGTTATTCTTCCAGACGGAGTTGAAATGGTTATGCCTGGTGATAACGCTAAATTCAAAGTTATCTTGGGAGCGGCTATTGCCTTAAACGAAGGAACACGATTCGCGATCCGAGAAGGAGGACGAACTGTTGGAGCCGGAGTGGTGACTAAAATCTTGAAATAGTTTTTAGTATTTCGTTTTCAGAAATAAGAAAAACCCTGCGAGAACGGGGTTTTTTTGAACTTGAGTTTGAACTGAGTAACAAAAGCGCTCTTTGTTCGTTATAACAAGTGGAAAGGAGATGCGCCCTGTGCGCTTTCCCCTTTTCTTCTTTCCCACCAAATTTCGATGAAAGAGCTTCTTTTGCTTTCGTTTGGGCTTGCTTTGTACACGTATAGAAATGGAGAGAAAGTCAAAGTCTTAGACATCATCGAAATGTAAAAACAGCGATTCAATTTGCTTTTTTGGTTTGGAAGAATGAAACATTGAAGCACTGAGATTTTTGAGTACAATAACGCCGATGAAAAATTTTGAAATTCTCGGAAAGATATTGAGCTCAGTGAATGGTGCATCACGAACACCGGTGTATGAGAAATACGATAAGAACGTGCAAGGGAACACAGCGTGTGAGCGTGGATCTGTAGCGGCTTCCGTGCTGACGCCTTTTCGTGATTACCCAGAATTATCAGAAAAAGGATCTCGAACAGGAGTCGCGATTGCGACAGGAGGGAATCCAAATCTTGCAAAAATATCAGCACGAATCGCAACCGAATACGCCGTAACCGAAGCGGTTGTAAAAGTATCGTGCGTAGGAGGAACGCCCTTGTCTGTAACCGATTGTCTTAACTTTGGAAACCCAGAAAAAGCAGACCAAATGGGGGAATTCGTTGATGGGGTGGAAGGACTCAAAGAAGTTTGTCGAGCCCTTGATGTGCCAATTGTTTCAGGAAATGTTTCTTTCTATAACGAATCAGGAGGGAAATCTATTCCACCGAGCGCATTGATTTCTGTATTCGCACGAGTAGAGGATCCGGCGACTGTTCCATCGATCAATTTTCAAAACGCAGAAGAAACAATCTTTATGATTGGAAAACGCTCTGAAAAATTAGGGGGATCAGCTTTCTTAACAGTTTGTGAGAAAGAAGACTCTCGCGTAGAAAAAATTGATTTCAGCGTCGTGAAAGAATGGGCGGAGAAATTACGACATGTTTCAGAAAAAGGAATGCTTGCTTCGGCTCGACCAATTGTTCAAGGAGGGATGATTACCGCTGTGAGTGAGGCTTGTCTCGGGAATGGAAAAGGAGCGAAAATCAATTTTCCCTTCGGTCTTGAGCTCAGGGTCGAAAGACAATTGCCAATTTTCAATTTTCAAATGAATCAATTGTCACAGGTGCTTTTTTCGGAAAGCGTCGGGGTAATTATTTCCACCAAATATCCGGAGAAAATACAGGAGATTTTTGGAGATGATGCACTTGAAATCGGGAAGACGACAAATGAGTTTGCATTGTCTCTTTCTGTGAACGGAGAAATGATCGAAGAAGGAAATTTGATTTCTTGGAAGGAAATATGGGACAATAAACTTCGTGAAATATTTTAAAAGATCTTCATAAAAAAAAGTAGATTGTTTGAAAACGGTCGGTTTTTGTGCTGTAATAAGAGAAACAAAAACACTATGAAAAAAATATGTTTTGCATTTCTCGCAGCGCTTCTGCTTTGGGGAAGTACTTCTTTGGTTTTTGCCGGTGCTGGGAACACTTGGTGGGATGATGTAGAAGATTTTGGAGAAGGTATGGAATGTATTATCGATATTGATTTAGGAAGTATTATTGATTTTGGAGATGGTAGCGATCCTGTATTTGATGGACCAGGAATCAAGAAAGGTGCCAAAATTGTAAAATGCAATCTGGATCGTGGAGTGTCGAAAGAAAAAGATTTAAACAAATTGATTATCGCTTGGATGAAGTTTTTTCTTTCAGTGGTAGCCGTTGTTTCGGTTGTGGCAATTGTTTGGGCAGGATTCTTATATATCACGGCGGGGGGCGACGATGCACAACATGAAAAGGCAAAAAAAATTATTATTTGGGTAGCTCTCGGAATCATTTTGATATTCGGCTCCTATGCTATTGTGAACACCGTTATGCAAGCGCGCTTTGGCGCCTAATCTTTCTCGTATGAAAAATTTTCTTTTCGTTCTCGTCGCATTTCTTACGCTCAATATATTTATTCCAGAAGTGAGTGTGGCAGGTGATTTTGGAGCTGGACTTTGGGATATGGTTACCGGTGTTGGTGTTGTTCCGGACGGAGAATTTCTTCTCCCATGCCCGGAAGAATTTAATGAAATTGGACAGTATGCTTCGGCGCGAACCTATATTATTAAAGTCCTCAATTTCGCATTGTCCTTCTTGGGGTTGATTGCAATGATTTTTATAATTTATGCAGGGATTCTTTATGTGACAGCAGGAGGGGATGATGGACAACATGAGAAAGCAAAGAAAATTATAATTTATGCATCAACAGGGATTTTAGTAGTACTTGTTTCCTTTGCGCTTGTGAACACTTTAATTCGAAGTGCCCCGAGCGGAGATGATGATAGAGGGGGTCCTGGTGGAGCTACTTATTCTGGAGAGGGAACAATTGTTCCTGATTATTGTCGACAACTTGGAAGCGAAGCACCAGAAGTAGAGCCAATAGAAATAAACGTGTCTCCGGGGGCGTCATTTGGAAGTGGATATATGGTTTCTTTAGAGCAGGCGCAAAATCTCTCGTTTCAAACAAGTATGGATGGGGAATGGAACTTTGGAGATGGAATGATGGGGTCAGGACAAAATGCAACTCATAGCTATGGAGAACGGGGAGCCTATGAAGTGTATTTTTTAGCGAAAGATGAGGAAGGTCAATTCTATGGAGCGAAGACGGTAATTGTGGTTGACGGTGTAATGGCTGACTTCAGTGCTGATAAATATGAACTTCCTGCAAATGAAGAAGTGACACTTAATGGACAAGCCTCCAAAAGTGCGGTTGGATCCATTATTGGATATGCATGGAGTTGTGATCCAACTTGCTCAATAGACGATACAACGGCAAGTGTTACAACAGCTTCATTTCCAAGTGATGGAAACTATGATGTAACACTCATCGTGACAAGTAGCGTTGGGACTGGGGCAACGGGAAGTGTTACCAAGATGTTTACGGTTTTAAAAGCATTACCAGAGGCTGTGATAGTTACTCCAATAGAAACCACAGGAAGAGAACGGCATCCAGCAGAATATATATTTGATGGAGCCGGAAGTGAGAATATTTATGGAACGCCTATGGGCTTGAAATATGTGTGGGACTTTGGAGATGGGACAGGTGAACATATATTCAATACACAAACAGTGACGCATGAATATACAGAACCAGGAGATAAAAACGTGACGCTTAAAGTGAGTTACTCTCATCAAGGAAAAGTGCTGGAAAGTGATCCGGTGACAGCGAATATTTCGGATGTTTCAACACTGTGGGTAGATTTCACGGCGCCACAGTTTCTCACAATCGATGAAGAATTTATGTTTCAGGCACAAAGCCCAGAAGGGGTTACCTATTTATGGGATCTCGATGGAGGTTCGACTATTGACGAACTCACGTTCCCGAGTGTTCGGGCTACATTTGATGAAGCGAAAATATATAATGTAAAACTAACAGTAACAGATGCAGGTATGTCGGAGTTTATAGTATATCCTGTGTATGTACGAGCAGAAGGAGATCCAACAGCAATTGCTCAGTATTTCAGTATAGATACGTGGATCAATGTTCCTTCAACGATCACAACAACGCGTGATGGAAGCGGAGCCACGGACATCTTAATTCAATCGAATTCCATTGATTCAACGGGAGACGAAGGCTGTGGTGTTGCAAATTTGAATTACAGCTGGTCTGTCGACGGAGCACCTGTTTCGACAGACTGTGAGCCAGATCTTAATCAGTACTTTGCTGAAGCGGAGACATATCCGGTGACACTTCTTGTCTATGATCCAGATAATCAAAATATACAAGATAGTGCTTCGTTTACTGTGGATGTGGAAAATATTCTTCCAATAATAAGTTCTTTCGTTTATGAAACCAATACGAATCCCGATCCTATTCCAGAAGGACCAGTAAGTTTCTTCGTAACAGCAACAGCTTCCGATCCTGATACGAATAATCCAATTACAAGTTATAAATTTGAAGCGATTGAAAATGGACAGGTAAAAGATGTTCAACTGCTTGGGACAGGAGAAGCCTATTTTAATCTTTCTCAATATAACGGTATACACACCTTTTCATTCCGTGTAACAGCAACTGATGGTGAGAATGGTGCGACTACGGAAATTGGTATGGAAACGTATACATTTCAAAATGTAATAGCAAACGAACCACCAGTAATTACGAGCAGTTTGCAAGCTAGTAAAACAGGTATTCTTGAAGGAGAAGATGTAATATTCTCAGTTGTAGCAACTGACCCTGAAGGGGAAACTTTAGAATATGAATGGAAGGTTACTGACCCTAGTGGACAATTTGTCACAGCAACAACGGAAGTAGGCACTTACGAACATCAATTTACAACAGCAGGGAATTATTCTGTGCGCGTGAAGGTATCAGATGGAATCAATGAAGTTCAATCTGGTCCGGTTACGATTCAGGTAGCAGCAGTTTTCAATAATCCACCACAAGCAGGACAATTACAGGTAGGAGGATCAGCTACGAAACCACTGGGAAGCACATTTAATTTTGAAGTGGAAGCGAGTGATCCAGATGGTGACGATTTGGACTATGTGTGGACTGCTAAAAATTTAGAAACACTTGCACCGGTAACCATAATTCCTAGTGATGAGACGGCTACATTTATTCCTACAGAAATAGGGTCCTATAAGATCACAGTAGAAATAAGCGACCTTGATGAAAATGGAATTATCAAAGACACAATAGAAAGAACAAAGAATGTCAATGTGACGACAAATTCAAATCAACCGCCAGTGATAACGAGTAGTTTGGTAGCGAGTGAAACAGAAATCATTATAGGGGAAGCAGTAACATTCTCTGTTGTAGCAAATGACCCTGAAGGAGAAACATTGGAATATGAATGGAAGGTTACTGGTCCTAGTGGACAATTTGTCACAGCAACGACGGAAGTAGACACTTATACACATACATTCACAGCAGCAGGAAACTATTCTGTGCGTGTGAAGATATCAGATGGAATAAATGAAATTCAATCTGGTCCGGTTATGATTCAGGTAACAACAGAAATTCCAAATCAACCGCCAGTGATAACAGAACAACTTATTTCTGATCCAGTATCACCTGTTGTTGTTGATACAGAAGTAATATTCTCGATTGTGGCAAGTGATCCTGATAATGATTCGCTGACCTACGAATGGATTATTAATAATAATTCGATTTTCACGGGAACAGATGCATCATATGTACATACATTTACGGAAGTTGGTGATTCTTCGGTTCAAGTAAAAGTTTCAGATGGAATTGAAACAATTCTCTCTGACATTATTATTATGAATGTGATTCCTTAAACTTTGACAATACTTATCCTCATCCTTCATGATGGGGTTTGAAAAATCCAAAACCATGGACGAAAATACAAATCAAAATCCGGTTCCCGTTCCCCCTTCCGATGAAGGAGAAACATCAACAACTAATACAGCCCTTCCACAGGTTGAATCAGCAGGGTCTGCAAAAGAGGCTCCGGTTGCACCAGCGGTTCTGGCAGCAGGAGTACCCATTGTTGAGACATCTGTTGAATCAACAGAAGTGCCAGCACCTGTAGAGGTGGCACCAGTGACACCCGACGCCATTGAAACAACTTCGCCGGACAAGGAAGCTCCAGCAGCAGAAGAGAATATTCATGAAGAAGAATTATCAGAGGAAGTGGTACCAACAGAAAAAGGAGATGATATTGAAGAAATGGTTTCTGGACGAAAAGTGGGAGCATGGGCACTATTTCGATGGTTTTTAACGTTCGGAGGAATCTTGCTTGCGATCTTTTATGTATTACTCCTTTGGGGACTTTTAGGCGGAGATGTTTCAAATCCATTATTTGAAGCGCTCAATATTCAAGAAACAGATCTTCAAGCAACCTTGTTGAATCTGACGAATTATATATTTGGATTTTTAGCAATATTTTTTCTCATTGGAACACTCATTAAATTTTTCCAGTGGTTAATGCTCGGAAAAGAAGCAGCGAATCGTGGAGAATATGGGAAAAAATCGGTGTTCTTCTTTGGGATATTTGTTGTTGTTTGTATCCTTTGGGTGGGAGCATTCTGGCTTATTACAAATGCAAATGCAAAAGTAGAACATGAAAATCTTGATAAATCTATTATTGCAACAGTTCCAGAGAAAGTTATAGGACTTCATGCACCAGTGTTGGTGGAATTTGATGTTGGAACAGAACTTTTTGAACAAATAGATATTGATCTTGTGAGGCAAATTAATTGGGATTTTGAGAGTGATGGAATATTTGATGCAACAGGACCAAAAGTAGTGCATCGATTTACAAAAAAAGGAAATAATAATGGAAAATACATAGTACTCGTTTCTGTTGATTATTATTCACCATCAGCGCAAATAGAAAAAACATATACAGCAGAAAAACAGGTGATTATTGTAAACGAAGCTGTGCAGGCACTTTTTTCTGTAGACAAAGAAGCAGGTCCAGTTCCACTGACGGTGCAATTTAATGCGGAGAATTCTAATGATCCGGATGGAGAAGTGGTGCTCTATGAATGGGATTTGGATGGGGATGGATCATTTGAACTTTTGGGAGGAGATAAAATAATGATTGAAAAAACTTATTCCAATGTGGAAGAAGTGAAAGTTACACTTCGAGTAACGGGAACGAATAATGATACAGCAACGATAACGAAACGTATTAAAGTGGAACAGTCTGCCGAAAACCTTCAGGGGAAAATTATTTCAGACAAAGGTTTTACGGGAGTGCCACCGTTTGAAGTTGCACTTTCAGCAGAACAATCTTATACCCGGTTTGGA
This sequence comes from uncultured Candidatus Peribacteria bacterium, assembly GCA_964513975.1. Taxonomy (GTDB): domain Bacteria; phylum Patescibacteriota; class Gracilibacteria; order UBA4473; family UBA4473; genus CAZVBV01. The sequence continues at coordinate 1,190 of CAZEON010000007.1, read as the reverse complement.
ACAATTACTTCCTATAAGTGGCAAGTGGAAGGAGAAACAGAACCCATATTGGGACGAAAACTAGAAAAAACATTTCGAACACCAGGGGAATATAGAGTGGCGCTTATTATCGAGAACGATATAGGAGAGCGTGATAAAGTAGAAGAAATAATTAAAGTAATGCCACAACTTGAAGGTTCTGAGCCCAAAATCATCACCAAGCCAGCGGCTATAGGAGGGATTCTGAGAGGATCTTCTCCGTTAGAATTAGAGCTTTATGCAGATGTATCTGAAATTCATAATCCGATCGAATGGAGATGGGATTTCGAAGGGGATGGGATTTATGATAATTTTGAAGAAGTGACGAATTATGTTTATAACGAATCAGGAGAATATGATTTAACGCTGACAATCGTGGATTCATTTGAAAATGAGCTGACAACGATACAGCGAGTTATTGTTGATCGAGCGGGTGTACAAGCACGAATAAATGCTGATCCAGGATTTGGAACGATTCCGTTAACCGTTGCTTTTGATGGTTCTGCATCAACTACCGATAGCGGAGAAATAGTGCTCTATAGTTGGAAATTTCCAGATAAAGAGCCTATTCATTCCGGTGCAAAACTGTCGTACGAATTTGATGTTGTGGGAACATTTCCGGTGAAACTTACAGTGACTACATCGAATCAAGAAACAAGTGAAACAGAAACAGTAATTTCGGTTCGTTCACATCCATTGAGCGCGAATTTCGTAGTATTCCCGAATATTGAAAATCCGCTTGAAATTCGATTTGATTCTACGGCATCGACAGGAACTATTTCGGAATATCTCTGGAGTTTTGGTGATGGAAATGTATCTCGAAAATTCATGCCAACACATACGTATGGATTCGCAGGAGACTTTGATGTTTCGCTTAAAATTACGGATTCAAAAGGCGTCGTCGCGTATTTCAATGATAGAATTACAGTAGGGGAATGACACAATGTAAAAGGTTAAATATAAAATATTAAAATAAATCTTAAATTCTAATTTTTAAAATAAAACTTATAGCTTCTTTTTACATTTTACCTTTAACATTCCATTGTTTCATTGACTCGTGGACTTGTGGACTATTTCTCCTTACAATAAACCACGAATGAAACTCTGGAAACTGGTTCTTTTGATTTTTTTAACAAACAGCGCGTCTGCATTTTTTATAAATGGGGCAGACC
>CAZEON010000006.1:0-29655 GCA_964513975.1 uncultured Candidatus Peribacteria bacterium | reverse complement strand
GTATAACCTTCAATATTCCCACCGGCTTAGCCGGTGGTTTATTGTGGATTAATTAGAGACTCTGAATGATAGGTTCTCCTTTTGATCTTTATTCGTAATTTCTAACTCGTAATCGTAAACTGTTCTTTATCTTCGATGTATTCGTCCTTCCCCTTGTAATGGGTTGATGAAAATGCCAAAAGCACGGCATCTTTTGAAAAATTTGTAAACTCATGCCAGCAGTGCGCTCGAATCAAAAGTCCTTTGTTTTTTGCGTCTAATATGATTTCTTCCTCCCCTGTTCCGTCATTTACCAGCGCTGTAACAGTTCCTGAAATCGCCACAAAAAGTTCTTCTTCCTGTTCATGCGCATGCCCTCCTCGAACCTGATTTTCTTTTCCTGTTACCACATAAGTTCGTTTCACAAGAAACGGAAAATTCTCTCCGAGTTCAAAGGGTACTGTTTCTCCTCGACTATCTGAGAAAAGTGGAAAAGAAATAATTTCAAATTTTTTCACAGAAGGAATGTATTTTTTTTGCTTTAAAAAGGCAAATGAAATTCTGTCTATAGTCGATAGTTTACAGTTCATAAGTATTAAGAGAATTCCTTATTTTAAATTTTTCAAGCTATAGACTATAAACTATGAACTCTGAACTTTTTAATAAATTTTGGATTTTCTCTGAAAAGTTTTATACTTTACTCCAGAATAAAAAAACAAAAATGAATCTCAAAAAAATATCGGTTTGTGGTCTCTTTCTGACGCTCGTTGGAGTCTTTGGAATACTGACAGCAAACCACACATCTGCTATTGGGACCTCTGTCCTTGTTCCTGTCTCTGAAATAGATATGGATAATTCCTATATCAAAGTGGAATTTGTCAAGGAAGCCGGAACTGGAAATTTAGATCGATTTTCTTGTTTTGGATTAAGCGACAACCCTGCTCAAATATCATTTACAGATCTTGAAATTTCATTTGATTCTGGAAATGGATCTGTTCTTTTGCCCGATGATACGAATTGTTTCCAGCAAGCTGGTACTTATACCATTATAATTCACCTTCAAGATAATGCAGGAAACCAGATCGATAAAGGGCCGTATGAGTTCCTCGTAAAGGCATCGAGTCCTTCTCCTCTGACTTCAATTACACTGGGGAATTGTTCTGGGAACTATGCGAATGGAGTTGATGAATGTGAGCTTTCTTTCCAATTGAAAGATGAGTTTGAAAACCCAGTAACACAAATTGACGCTGCGAATATAACACTCACCTCTGTGGAATTTACTGATGATGCAAATACTGGAGTACAATTTATAGAAGGACTAAGCCTCGTAAGTGAAACTTTTACTTTGCCAGCATTTGAGCTTTCTGGTGTTCTCGGAGAATTTTCTTTCTCATTAACGGCACTTGCTCCCTCTATTAAAAAAGTGGGAGAGGGAGTGACGGCTTATTTTGCAGAATTGGTAGATCGTATATTGGATTTCAATATCAGCACAAAGAAAATCGAAAACGATGGAATCTTAGGGACAGATATTGTTTTTATATCAGAGAGTGTGAGTGATGTTAAATTTGGACACCTTTTTGAGCTTGAACCTGCTCCAGGGAACTTTATCTGGGAAGGAGAAATTGAAACTCCTGGAAAAATTGAGCTAACTTTGATAGATACCTCTAATGAGGGTCCAACAACAAGAACTGGAATACTCTCTGAAAAGAATGACACCCTGACATATACAAATAACCTTCTCCCCTATACTCTCACCTCTAATGTTCTTGAAGATGGACAAGAAACGGTAAATACCCATCTTTCTCCTGACCCTCTCAATGGGGGATATGATCCTGATGAAGTAATCTCTCTCGTTACAGAGATTGAATATGTCGTTGATGGTTCTACAATACAATACCCAGCTGGTGGAACTGGGCTTGACGGAACACTAGGCGATGTTTCCCATGAAGCTGTCATTGGATATCTTGAAACAGTAGCCGTTACTGTTGTTGGTGCAGATATCGAGGGAGGGATTATTGGAAACTTGTCACAGATGGAGATACAACCAAAATCAGGAATTGAAACCTTTAATATTTCCCAATCAACAGAAAAACTTCGAGATCAAATTACAGAAAACGTGTTCCGCCTTTCTCGTGGCTCGAGTCATGTGCAAAATGATGGAGGTGTCTTTGCTGAAAGTTGGTTTAATGATACTGATGTTGTCATTATTGAAGTTGTAAATGACAATGTTACTTTCGATTCTAGTAGCGTAATTCCTGTAGGGAACAATACACTTATTATTAAAAACGGAAACTTTATCGTAAGCGATAATATGGAGTATCAAAATCCCGAAGATTCGTTTGGAATTATTCTTGTAAACACAGATCAAGATGACAGAGCGCATGGAAATATCTTCGTCCATCCTGATGTACGAACAATGGTAGGATCGTATTATGCCGATGGAGGACTTATGACAAACAACAGAACGAACAACGGCGAATAATGACTTTCGTGTAATTTCTCAATAAAATGAAAAAAATAAAAACGCTTTCGGCAATACTCGGATTGTGTCTTTTGGTGGGAATAGCTTTCGCCGCAACAGAAGGAGGACCAACCGTTGAAAATTCTTTAAATTCCTCAACGGGAAACACCACTCAACTCCTTCTTACAGGAACTCTCTTTTCTCAGAATACACTCGGAGGTTCTATAATTACAAAAGACAGTGACGGAAAGAATTATTTCCTCCCTTGGGGAACAACGGCAGATCAGCATATTGCTCGTCAATATGATCTTCATTACGTCCGTCGATACCAACCTGACCTTGACCCAACTAATGGAACTACTCCTCCCGATAATATCACATACTGTGCCCCATTAAATGGAGCTGCAAGTAGTCCTGATTGTGATTTAAACGAAAACGCATTCGTTATCCGAATTGATCGAAAAGCATCGGTTTCACCACCTCCAGGATTTGAATCTTCTGGTGATATTGTGAGATAATAAATAATTAAGAATGAATAATAGAGCCCATGGCTTTAGCCGTGGGACTCTTTTGATTTCGGATACATATCCCGGGAGCTTTGTGAACAGAACAAGGGGTTTAAACCCCTTGTTCACAAAGGATGGAGCGATAATTCAAACAGGAGTCGACGACATTGGGGAATGTCACCTGCAGTGTGCGTACGTTTTATATGTATTTTTCTAAGCTCTAAGTTCCTCTTCATTGAAGAATGTAGATTGATAATTGAAGATTATTATTCATTACAAAAGCTTGTAGACCCTAGACTTTCTTACATTTGAATCAAATTCTTCAATGTTCTTATCATCACCCCCGTGGCTCCTTTTGGAGTAATACTGTCTTCCGTTTTCGCATGAAAAGCTGTTCCAGCCGTGTCGATATGAACCCATGGAGTCTTCTCGACAAACTGTTCAAGAAACGCTCCCGCCATCGAACTTCCTGCTGAAACATTCGGTGTCCAGTTGAGAAGGTCTGTATTCGTCCCTTTTACTTTCTTTCTGAATTCTTCGATAATCGGCAATTCCCAAACACACTCATCGGCCTTGTCGGCTGCATTTTTTACCTGTTGGGTCTTCGCGCTATGATTCCCCATGATCGGCGTGATATCGTATCCTAGAGCCGCTATTGCCGATCCTGTGAGAGTCGCAATGTCGATCATAAATATTGGTTTGTATTTCATTGCTGCGTAATAAAGACAGTCAGCAAGAACAAGTCGTCCTTCCGCATCTGTATTTGTGATTTCAATTGTTTTCCCATTCATTGCCGTAAGATAATCCCCTGGTTTGTACGCATTACTGGAAACAAGATTTTCAACCGCACCAACGATTCCAATAATATTTTTCTTTGGTTTTGTTTGCACAATCCATTGAAAGATTCCCAGCACCGTCGCTGCGCCTCCCATATCAGATTTCATTTCTTCGATATGTCCTGTTGGTTTGATGTTGTATCCTCCTGAATCGAAGCACACTCCTTTTCCCACGAGAGCCAGTGGCTTTTCTGATTTCTTCCCCCCCATGTACTCAAGCACGATTAATTGAGATTCTTCTTTTGATCCTTGTCCCACACCATAAAAACTTCCCATGCCGAGTTTTTGAATCGCTTTTTCTCCCATGATTTTCACGGAGACTTTTGATCCTTTCCCAATTCCTTTTGCGTTTGCTGCCAACATAGCGGGCGTCATCATGTTCGCGGGAAGATTAATCAATTCTCGTGTAAAATTTGTTGCTTCGGCGAGTGTGATTTCAGATGCAACATCTGCTTTCACATGTTTTTGGGCTGTGAGAATTGAAAGTGTCTTTGGAGAAAATTGTTCTTTCGTGTCTCCGATTTTAAATTCGTAATCTCCCAAAATAGCTCCCGAAATTGTTCGCATAAGATCATCTTTATTTGAGAGCAAGAAAGAAACTTTCCCTGCCTTTGCTTTTTTTGCTTTTCGGATCGCTGATCCCGCCGCTTTTCGAAGTTCGTTTTTTTCTTTTCCTTCACCCGTTCCCACGAGAAAAGTCTTCTTCATGTCTTTTGTAGATGGGAAAAGTTGAATAATTTCTCCACACTTTCCCTCGAAATCTTTTGCTTTCAGACGTTCTGCTATTTGTTTTTCAAGTGCTGTTGGAAGAAGTTTCCCAAACAATTTTTTGTTCCATTTTTTTTGTGGAATAAATACAAATAAAGCGTCTGCTTTTGTTGCTTTCGAGATAACGGTAATTTTCATAAAAAGGAATCAGTAAAGAAGTGCAAGGATTGTACGTCAAAATTGGAATTCTTCAATGCAAAAAACAGGATCCTCATAAAAATATTACAATTCCCTTTATTTCAAAGACAATCAATTCTCAAATGTTCTTTTTGGTAACAGAGAATCAGATTTTCTGGTCATAGTTTTGTCTTTTTCGGGGGCAGAATCATGATCAGAAAATTAATTAAAAAAAAATGCTTATGGACGATATAAGAAGAAAAAATCAGTCAGGATTACAAAGACGGAAAGATGGTCCTAATACAAAGGTTTGGCAGGGAGGAAAAGTAAGAATGAATACAGAAAGAGAAAGGGAGGGAATAAAAAGAAAGAAGAGAAGGACTTCTCTGTAGCCAAAGAGTGAGTCTACATTATCATGATGTAGACTCCATTTTTTATTCAAATGTTTCCCTCGTCTTTGCAAATTGTTCCATGAATTTCACATGCGCAGGTGTCCAAAACTGAGATTCAAATATACGAATAAGTTTTAATTTTTGTTGATCGATTTCGGTCCCATTGGAAAAGGATTGTCCATGAACACGATAGGAATGTATTTTGGGAGCAAGGCCTTGTTCTTCAAGCACTTCTCGTAACAGAGAGGCTGTTACTCGGTGATCAGGATGTTGGTCGTAGAGAGAAGGAAGATAAATTTCGCTTACATTCCATCGTTTCAAAAGCTCGCTATAATTTTGCTTCAATCTCTTTCGTGTATAAGGAGAATAAGGAAATGCATGTCCGCCTAAACTTTTATTTTGATCGGTAAAAGTGCTTCGGACAGAACCCCATTTTTCCATTTTTTCTAATTGTCCATCTGGGAATCCGAGGAAAAAAAGATCCGATTTCCCAAGTCCTAATGCAGTTGTTGCTTCTCGAGATTCTCGTTTCCTTAACTTCCCATACTCCCGTGCTTTTTGATAATCAGAGCCCTTGAGCGCGTCGCCATTAGTGGTGTAGATTATTTTTATATCTTCATTATTGGCTTTTTTTTCTGCAATAAGATTAGAACAACACAAAATTTCATCATCAGGATGGGGTGAAAAAATGACGGTTGTTTTTGGTTTTTGGAATCGCAAACGTTCGGTTGTTGTATTTCTTTTTTTGAAAGAAATACTTTGAAAAAATTCTCTATTTTTTTCGGACTGCGTCTTTGGCTTCCCCAGATACCGAATGTTTTTTTGTTGTATTTCCTTGGTAATAGTGCTGTTGGAATTTTTCGGGCGCACGTTCAGAGAAGGCGATGTTACCACCTGTTCCCAAAAAAGTGCTGCGACTAATAATCCTTCCATCGAAAGGCATTATCAGGAAAGTCAGAAGGATTACAAGAAATGTAAAAGGTTAAATATTAAATTTTAAAATAAATCTCAAGTCTCAATTTTAAAACTTAAAACTTAAAAATTCTTTTTACATTTTCACTTTAACATTTCACATTCGAACACCCCTAGCTTGTCACTCGATACAATTCCTCCAATGTCGTTTCCCCATTGAAAACTTTCATAAGTCCATCTTCGAAGAGGGAAAGAAATTTATCGTTCTTTCTCAAAACTTTCAAAATCTCAATTTCTGATTGTTCTTCTAAAACCATTTTTCGGATTTCATCGGTCATAATAAAGGCTTCGCAAATTGCTAATCGATCCTTGTATCCGGTTCCAGAACATTTCTTACAACCGACAGCCTTTGAAATTTCTTCAGGAATCGAAACTTTTGAAGATGTCTTTTGAATTTGCTCGAGTGCTGTTTCTATTTTTTTACTATGTGGTAACGGAACTTTCGTTTGGCAGTGCGGACAGACTTTTCGAACCAACCGTTGTGCGAAAACAGCAGAAATTGTTGGTGCAATATTGAAGTTTTCCATTCCCAAGTTTCTCAATCGAGAAAGAGATCCGACGGCAGAATTTGTATGAAGAGAACTCAGCACAATGTGTCCCGTGAGTGCGGCTTCAGAAGCGAGGTGCGCTGTGTCTTTGCTTCGGATTTCTCCCACCAAAATCACATCCGGATCGTGCCGCAAAAGCGCACTAAATCCATTTTCAAAATCATATTCCTGTTCTTCATCTACTTGTGATTGAGAGATTCCTTCAAGGTGATATTCGATCGGATCTTCCAAGGTTACAATCTTCCGTTCGGGCAAATTGAGTTGTGAAAGCATCGAATACAGTGTTGTTGTTTTCCCACTTCCCGTCGGTCCTGTGACGAGAATGAGTCCTGTTTTTTGTTCCAAGGCATTCTCTATTTTTTCTCGAGCAGTTTCTGAAAATCCTAACTCAGTAAAACTTTTCAAACCTCGGCTGGCGTCGAGAATACGCATTACAACAGATTCTCCGAATGGTGTCGGAAGCGTTGAGATTCGCAGATCAATAGATCGTTCGTTCACTTCGAAACTTCGGTGACCATCTTGTGGAATATTTGAAATATTCGATTTCATTCCCGCTTCGTATTTGATACGAGTAACGAGCTTCTTCGTCGTTTCTGCTGATACCTCCAGAACGTTATGAAGCACTCCATCAATTCGGAATCGAAGCGCTGCCCCGTTTTCTGTTGGTTGAAAGTGAATATCAGAAGCATCAGTATTTATGGCCGCCACTTCGATTTCACTCAGTGCTGTTTCCGCATGAAGCGAGTCGAGCTTTTTTTCCAAATCGGACAAGTCTTTAATTTTTTCTTTCAAGTTTGCTCCAGAATGCTCCTCAAACCCCGTCGTTCGTTCTACTTCTTTCTTTTTCAAAAACTCAGAGTCGTAGGCTTTTAAAGCTTCGGCGAACCCACTTGCAGAACAAAGAAATACATCAGGCACAAGACCTTTTGTCGCAAGCGATGCGAGAAATGTTTTTGTTTTTCCGTCTTCTGGATTGATCACCGCAATGCTCAGTTTCTTTCCATTCTTCGAAAGAGGGAACGTATTTGCATTCTTCGCATTTTCAAGGGAAACCAATTTTAGAATATCTGGGTTGGCTGAGAATTTACTAAAATCAACGTAGCCCAGCTTTTGCGCTTTGGCTTGTTTTTCTATCTCACGCTCTTCGAATTCGCGGTCGATATTTCCCAAGAAACCAGATTGAGGTGTTACCATCTCCTAATGATACCACAAAACCCGCTCCAATACAAGGGAAAGGGCAAGTTAAAGAGTTAAAAAGCATGTCCTCGCGAAAGCGGGGATCGAAGAGTCTAAGAGTTATTTTTTCAATTTCGTGCACAGTATTTTTTCTGCCATTTTTCGAGTGAATTCTTCATCGTCTTCACTTTCAATTTTTACTACTCGTTCTTTTGCTGTTGAAGGTTTCACTTCTTCCATGAAATCATCAGGAAAAAAGAGTTTTATCTGCGTTCCAGCGAGGTGCTTGAGGATGGTTCTGGTTTTTTCTTCGCCCAAAATAGCATCAAGAAAGAAGATCGTATCGCAGTGTGCGTGTTTCGCGTGACGGATAAACTTCCGCGTGAGTCGTCGAAATTCCACAGAGTCAGCTAATCCTTCATTTGCCAAAGAAAGCACCCCCTGCATCTGGAAAGCCGTAAGTTCGGGCGTCTTTCGAGCTCGCCTCTCGTCATTCGGAGAATAGTCTTGTTTCGTTTTTACAACATCATTGCAAAAGTCTTTTGCCTCTTTATTCACTCGTTCATGAAACAACCCCACTCGTCCAAATCGAGTGTGTGATTTTAGAATTTCTTGTACTCCTTTGTCCCAGAAATCACTTTCACTCACTCCTTTTTTTGTCCCCACTTGGACAACATGAAATTCGAGTTGGGCATTGGGGTCGATTTTCAAAACCGCCCGTCCAAAGACGAACGCTCCAAAATCACGACTCCAAAATGTGTGTACCATTGGCTTGATTGTAGGAATAAATCGGTAATTATCAATTATAAAACACTTCCCTCATTCTTCAGATTGACTGGGAGAGCTAGAGAATAAGGAATTTTCTAAAGACTAGGTTCCCGCCTTCGCGGGAATGAGGGGTTATTTTTTAAGAGAACACAATCTCTCCATTTTCAAACGCAACTTCAGTTCGCTTCTCGTTGATTTTCGGGATTTCATATTCACGATCGTAGGCAATTCCTTCGGTTACCATGCTCGCAGGCGCATCACAGAGTATCTCATCGCCGTTTCTCACAATGTATTGTCCGTCGGCTCGCACCTTTCCCACTACCGAAGCGCCAGCATTTTCAGCCACCTTCCCGAGTTCCCATTTCTTATTAAAGTGATCGAGAATTTGCTTTGTTAAATCAGGATGACATCCGATGCAGAACCGCTCTTGCGTCTCACTACACGCCACTACATGCGGTGGATATCCACCAACGGTGTGTAATTTATCCATGTACACATCCGCTCCAAATCCAGCACTGTCGACAATTTCAACCGTCGCACACACAACTCCTCCTGCTCCCAAATCCTTACATGCAAATTTGTCGAAGGTTCCTTCTTTTTTCAAGGTCTCAAACAGATCGAGAAAGGAAGCCACGAGATGTCGTTCGAGGAAGGGGTTCGGTTCTTGAACCGCCGCTTTTTTGCTTTCCATGTCATCGTCTTCTTCAAACGTATCAGAGGCGAAACTTGCTCCTCCGAACCCAGAATTGTCCGTCGGTTTTCCGACAATCAGCAAGTCCCAATTTTCTTCTGCCGCACACTTGGGAACGTACGAATGAATCAAATCAGATTCTCGCAACACGCCCATGGCGGTTACATTTACCAAGCAGTTTTCATCAAATTCTTCATCAAAAAATACATCTCCTCCCGCATTTGGAACCCCAAGCGGATTTCCATATCCAGCGATTCCTTCCACGGCCACAGTCGCAATATTTTTTTGTACGTTTTTCTTTGGATCACCAAATCTTAACGAATCGAGAGTCCCAACCGGACGAGCCCCCATGCACAAGATGTCTCGAACAATCCCTCCTACACCCGTTGCAGCTCCTTCGTAAGGCACGATCTGGCTTGGGTGATTGTGTGATTCGTGAGACACGGCAATGGCATAATTCTCTCCGTTTTCTTCAAATACTTTTACAATTCCAGAATCCTCCGCTGGTCCCAAGATTACATTTGGTCCGCTCGTTGGCATCGTTTTGAGAAACTTTCCAGAACTTTTGTACGAACAGTGTTCTGATAATTGGATTCCAAAGATAGTCGCTTCGGTGAGTGTCATCGGTCGTCCAAGTTGTTTTTGTAAATCCAAAGCTTCAGAAAGCTTGAGGGCAATATTGTGTTCTTTGAGAAGTTGTTCTGCGTTGGGGCCAGTAAAATCGAGATTCATTCGGGAGAATTCTAATACACTTCGTCGTGTGTTCCAATTGAAATGAAGACTATTTTATCTTTCTCCATACGAAAGACAGTTCTCCAGTTGTAATCAATTGAAAAAGCATAATATTGCAGTTTTTTGGGATTTATCTTGTGGGTTTTGAGTTCGGGATGAAAAATATTTTGAGAAAACAAAACAAACTTTCTTTGAAATTCCTTTTGCAGGTTTGCTGGAAGTTTTTTATAACGTCTTTTAAAGAGAGGGCTTCTTTCGATTGTTTTATGTTGCGAGATCTTTGAGGAAGTCCTCAGCGCTATCAAAGATTTCCCCCTTTCCTTCCTCCAGCTCTTGTTCTGCTTCGGCAACTTCGTTCCAGAAGTTTTCCTTTTTCCATTTGTCGTATTTTGCATATTCATCAGTATTGATTATAAATACACAGGGACGAGAATTGCGAATAATTGAAAATCCTGTTCCAGATTGTTCGCACTCATCGACGAATTTTGACATGTTGGAGCGAAATTCTGAGATGGGGACATTCTTTGTGGAATTATTAACAATGGTGGTTTGCAGGTATTTTTTCATGTTTGGTATCGAAAAGTTTTTTTCTGTTCTTATTTTAATCCGTACGAAATTTGTGTCAATATTTTTTACGATATTTTGTACAAAATATATTACAACAATTTTCCTTGATCTTCTGTAAGCCCAGATTCAAGCGCTTGTGCGCGTTCGACTTGGTTTTGCAATTTCATGTTTTCGCCCTGTACATCAGACACTTTTGAATTCGCATTTCCGATGTGTTTTGCGAGCACTCCAATCTCTTCGTCTAAACGTTCGGCTTGTTTCTTGACTCCCGAAAGTTCCGCCAAAGCATGTTGTGCTTCCCGTGCAAATTCCTGGCTTTGATACGCTTGGAATAACATTTGAAGTACGTAGAGCATGGTGTTGGGACCCGTTAACAACACCTTCTTTTTCTTCGTATATTCACTGATTTCACCAGAACGAATCGCCGCTTCGTAGTACACGTTTTCGTTTGGCAAAAAGAGAATCGCAAAATCCATCGTTTCTTTTTCAGGACGGATATATTTCGCCACTTCATCGATTCGAAGTTTCATGTCTTTTTGAAATTCTTTCTGCGCTTTTTCCAAGGCTTCATCATTTTCTGCCTGCACGATTCTTTCAAACGCTGGCAGTGGAAATTTGGCATCAATGGGAATAAGTCCGCTCGAAGTTTTTACTACCGCATCCACAACGAGTCCCGTTCCGAGATTAAATTGTCGTTCCCATAAATTTGCAGGGAAAATGGATCGTAGGATTTCTTCCAAACTCTCTTCTCCCATTCCACCACGGCCTTTTGGCGCACGGAGGATTTTGTCCAGATTCTCAATTTTTGATCCAATCTCTCCCATTTTTCCGAGTTCTTTTTGCAAATTTCCAATTACGGTAGAAGATTTATCGAGTCGTTCGTTCAACTGTTTTGAAGAATCAGATAACTTGTTATCCACGGTTTTATTTACGCGATCAAATTGTTCTTGAAGCGTTTTTGAACTTTCTCGCATTTCATTTCTCAAAGATTCCGCCTCCCGAAATCGTGTTTCTCGATCACGTTTAAATTCGTCTAATAAATCGCCATCATCTTGTGGGGAATTCAATTTCCAAAAGACTAACCCAATTCCAGCGAGTATTAATACTCCAATAGCTATCAAGATTATCTCCATGTGCGCGAAGAGTGTACAAGAAATAGTTCATAGTTAATAGTTTAGAGTTAATAGTTATTTTAGAACTTAGGGCTTGGAGTTGAGCTTGTTTTTTTCAACCCCGGGGTTGAGTTAAGTCTGAACTTGAAGTTTTGTCTTATTCTTGCCGGATCTCCAAAATTCAACCCCGGGGTTGAATTTAATTTGGACGAATTAAAACAACCTGTGTGTATATGTTTAATTTTATTGAATTAATAATGGTATTTCCAGAACGGGTTCTTGTTGATTGTTTTTTTCGATTACGTAATCGATTACGTAATGAGATTCGTCTGCTAATAGAAATAATTGAGGGTGAGGAAAAAATTGAAAATTAAAAATCAACAACCCGAAATAGCACCGGATTTTTCTTTTTTTCTCGCTAAAAATCAGTACAATCGTTCCACAAATGACCCCAAAAATTGCCGTTATCACGTTCCCTGGAAATAATTGCGAAACAGAATCATTACGTGCAGCAACAAGAAATGGATTCGACGCAGAGCTTGTGCTTTGGAATAAAGTCGAGAAAATCGGAAACTTTGATGCGTATTTTTTGATCGGAGGATTTTCATTTGAAGATCGAGGACGATCGGGAGCAATCGCGGCGCGAGAAGAAATTTTTGACGCGATCCGAGAAGAAGCGAAAAAAGGAAAAGTAATCTTGGGGGTGTGTAATGGAGCACAAATGATCATGGAATCAGGATTGATTCCGGTGGGCGATAACCCAGTGCCATTCTCACTCGCAGAAAATGTGCGACGAGACAAGACTGGAAAAGTTCTCGGAACGGGATATTACAACGTGTGGGTGAATATAAAACCAGAACGAACCGATACGGCGTTTTCTCACAATGTGGGGGATTTATTAAAAGTTCCAGTGGCGCATGGAGAAGGACGATTTACATCAGTTGATGAATCCGCTTTGAAAGTTCTCGAAGAAGGAAGTCAAGTGGCGTTCCGATATTGTGATGAGGATGGAAATGTAGATGCAAATTTTCCCGTAACACCAAATGGAGCGAAATTTGCAACGGCGATGGTGGTAAATAAAGAGGGAACGATTGGGGCGATCATGCCTCATCCAGAGCGGTTTTATGACTCATGTGATGGAGATCAAATCATAAAATCTATGTGTCAGTGGATTGAAGAAGGACGATCACCAGACGTGGTTGAAATCGGAGATTTTTCATCCGTTGAGATTCCAGAAATTCAAACATTGGAACTTGAAAAAGACGCGATCGTAATGGAAAAGAAATTGATTATTACAGACAATGAAGCTTTTTCTGTCTCACAAACGGCCAGCAATGTGGCGGGTGAGAAAATTAAAGTTGAGAAATCGTTGTTGTACGAAATCACTGGAAAAAATTTAGACGAATCAAAAATTGTAGACTCTGGGCTCATCTTTAATTCAAACAAAGAGACATTAATTTCTGGATCTGCACCTGCGAAATACGCTGTGTTGCCGTTCGAAGACGACTCTGCGGTGGCACTCAGTGAGAAGCTTTCAGTGATGTTTGATACAGAAGTAAAAGTGCGCATCTTCCGATGTTGGAACTTTGGGAAAGTTTCGGGTGATGCGGTAGACAAAGTTTTGCAGAACAGACTCCTTGCCAATCCAAATTCGGCAGAAATATTTAAAGTATAAAGCTCTTTTGTCATTCCAAGCCCTGTGCTGAACTTGGTTCAGTATTGATTTGGAGATTGAGAGCAGTTACAATGGGGTAGTCCTTGGTTCCCGCTCCCCGACTTCTCGAGGACAGGCCCCGCGGGAATGACAATCCCCTCATTCATGAAAAATGCCCTTCTCTCGGTATCGGATAAAACAGGAATCGTAGAGCTTGCAAAAGGACTGGAGGCATTAGACTTCCAGATTATTTCTACTGGAGGAACATTTAAAAAATTGAAAACAGAAGGGATCAAAAACTTAATCGAAGTGGCTGACTTCACTGGATTTCCAGAGGGACTTGAGGGACGAATTAAAACACTCACACCACAAGTTTTTGGGGGAGTTTTAAATCTTCGCGACAACAAAGAACATCAAAAATTTTGCACCGAAAACAACATCGAAAATATTGATTTAGTGGTCGTAAATTTATATCCGTTTAAAAAGAATTACGAAGACGATTCAAAGTCATTTGAAGACAAAGTGGAACAGATTGATATTGGCGGGCCATCGATGATCAGGGCTGCGGCAAAGAACTATGAGTTCTGTTTGCCAGTGGTTGATCCAGCGGACTATGACAAAGTTTTGGAAGAACTGGGGAATGGAGATGTATCACTGAAATTCAAGAAATTGTTGGCGACGAAGGTGTTTGAAATGACAGCGCATTACGATCTCCTGATCGCAAAATTCTGGAATGAAAATGCAGAAAAAATGCCACTACGATATGGAGAAAATCCACATCAAAAAGCGGTGATTTTGGAAGATCCATTTTCAACAGGCGCGAACTTGGTGTACGCAGAAATTCTCAATGGAAAACCGTTGTCTTACAACAACTTTGGAGATGCGAACGGAGCATTGGAACTCGCGATGAGTTTCGAGAAACCTTTCGCTTGTATCATCAAACACGCTTCTCCGTGTTGCGCCGCAATGGGGAAAGATATCGACGAAGCTTTTGAAAAAGCACTTGGAATGGGTGATCGAGTATCAGCGTTTGGAGGAATTATTGCCTTAAACAGAACCGTTACGAAAGTTATTGCAGAAGGGATTGTCGCCTTCTTCAATGAAGTGGTGTTGGCACCAGATTTTTATGACGATGCATTGGAAGTTCTCAAAACGAAAAAGAACCTCAGAGTTCTTCGGATTCCAGATTTCGATAAACGAACGGCCGACATTGTGGTGAAAAAAGTACGAGGAGGGACATTGGTTCAAGATTTAGATATTCAAAATCCTGACTTTGGAAATCTTAAAGTGGCAACCACAAAAAAACCAACCGAAGATGAATGGTATGATTTGGAAACCGCATGGCGGATTGTAAAAATTGTAAAATCAAACGCGATTGTCGTGGTAAAAGACGGAGCATTGATTGGTGCAAATGGAGGACAGACATCACGTGTTGATGCGATGCGAAATGCGCTCGATCAAGCCGGCTCACACGCGAATGGAGCAGTCTTGGCATCAGATGCCTTCTTTCCATTCGCAGACGCTGTAGAGGCAGCAGGAGCAGCAGGAATTAGCTCGATCATTCAACCCGGAGGATCGATTAAAGACGAAGAAGTCTTCGCAAAAACAGACGAACTTGGGATGGCGATGGTGCTCACAGAAATGCGTGCGTTTTTACACTAAAATGAATACAGTACAACGATGTTATGAAATCCTAGACCTCTGCTTTCTTGGGGGTGTAGAAGATTTAACAGAAGGAATTTATAACAAAGACGGAGGATACGAAGATGCACAAAAAGCAAAGGCAGAACAGGCGCTGAACGAAATAGGATGCAGGGAGGGCAGTAAAATTCTTGATATTGGATGTGGATATGGACGAATCTTGAAAGCCGCGGAACAAAGAAAAGCGAAAGCGGTTGGGATAACAATTTCTTCGCTCCAAAAAAAACGATGCAAACAATCAGGGCTGGATGTTCATCTTATGAATTACAAAGATATTCCAAAACATTGGTACGGAAGTTTTGATGGTATCGTGATTTATGGTGCCATTGAGCATTTCGTGCAATTAGAGGATATTTCAAAGCAAGATGATATTTACAAGAATCTATTTGAACTTTGCGCAAAGCTTCTCAAGCCCCAAGGACGAATGTTCACCTCTACTATTCATTTTCCCCAACAATCCGAAACACTGCCAAAAAAAATGAAAACGATTTTTAGAAATTTTGGAGGATATTATCCACAAAGGGGACAATTGGAACAGAACGCACAAGATTCTTTTCGACAGGTAAAAGAAGTCGATGGAACGCGGGATTACTATTTGTCATCGGAACATTGGTTGAAAGAATTGAGAAAAAAACTCAGAACATCTCCTCGTGTTTGGAGGGGAATTGGGAAAACTTTATTTCAACATCCGATGGCCCTGATTTCGATGCTCCACTGTTTTTTGATATCAAAGTCATGGAATTGGCAATTTGAAGGAAGTGCTCCGCCAATGGTTTTACTTCGAAAAACGTGGGAAAAGTTATAAGAATATTGCTGACAAAAATGCGTGCGTTTTTGCACTAAGGAAAGAGGTAACGATTAAATATTAAATCGTTACCTCTTAATTCTTTTGGTTCGCAAATTAATTAGATTAGTGTAAATACACAACAGCGTTTCTCAATCGAGAGGTGGCAACTTTCATTATATCTACTTCTGATACTGCAATACCTTCTTCTACAGAAATGAATCCTTCTGTGTCTATACGAAGAACAAAGTAAGTAAACTCATCATTTCCCTCAATAACAATGTTAAAAACTCCTGTATCAGTGTTTTCAGCCACTATTATTATTTTTGAAGTGATAGAATCTTTAAATCCCACTCCTCGAGAGGATATGGAGGTCGCATTAGACACTGAATATTCTTTATTTTTATAAACAGTGACAGGCACCCCTTGTATAACTCGGTCATATACCATTCCAGTGGGATGTTTTAGAAAATTTTCAATTTCCTTCTGGAAAGACCCTTGCAGCCGTATTATTTCGACTCGTCTCAAAGAGTCAGACCATGATTGCAGTCCTCGATGAGACTCTTTTATTTTTAGAGTCGCACCCAGCTCTGTAGAAATCGATAATGAATCCATAGTAGATACTTGTTTAGCTGTATCTAACTTAGAAGAGACTGCTTCAGCCTCTTGTTTTGGGTTTGAATGAGAGCACCCTAAGAATAATAATCCTGTGATCACAAAGGTGATCATGTAGCTAAAATGTTTCATAAATATAGTTTTATTTGTTTGTATTTCATATGCTTCCGAAGTTTTCGGAATCCTTTCCTCTTGTTGTCGTCAAAAGAAGAGAATACCGAAAACTTTTTAGTATTTTTGCGAAACCTTAAAGAGCGAATTGCACATGAAAATAAATTTTAGGCAATTACGCTGTGTTTATAAACAGAAATACAAAAATGTCAACAAAAATTGAAATTTTTGGGGATGCTATTCCACTACCGCAATCTTTAATGTCAGATTCTCACCATTAATATCGAGCTCTTCGAGAGGATCAATAATTTTACTGTGGATAATTTCTTCGGCGAGGGTTTCTCCTGCGATGAGTGATTCGAAGGTTTTGAAAACCTCTTTCATGACAACAGAATCCGTTGCGTACCGAATCGAAATCCGATCAGCGATATCGAAATCTTTCTTTTTTCGCAGTTCTTGAATCGCACGGATTACCTCTCGAGCAAATCCTTCGAGCTTCAACTCGTCAGAGATTTCAGTGTTGAGAATAACAACAGTTTGTGCCGTTGCTTCGGCTTCGATTCCTTCTTCACAGACGAATCCAAAATCAAATTCCTCACTTGAGAGAACCTCATCTCCAATTTTTACGTCCCCATTTTTTAACAGTTCAAAGTCTCCAGATTTTCCTTTGCCGATGAGTTCTTGTACTTTTTTTCCGAGACGCGGACCGACTTTTTTCGCATCGACACGTACAACTTGTTGTGCCAAGCCTTTGATAGAGGTGAGTTGTTCGACTTCTTTTACATTCGCTTCTTCTCGCAAAATATCCATGTCGAGCTTCGTTTTGTTTGTGGTTACAAATTGCATTTTTCCGAGTGGTTGTCGAAGCTTAATCTTCGCTCGTGCTCTGATACCGGCGGCTAAACTCACGATCTCTCGAGAGAGACGAATCTTGTCTTCCACTTTTTTATTTTGCCATTCTTTCTTCTCAAACGGGAAAAACGTCAGGTGAACCGATTCTCCACTGGCGAGTTTTTGAAATAAATCTTCCGCGAAAAATGGACAAACAGGTGCCAAGATTTTTGAAATCATAAACAGAACATGATGCAGTGTTTCATATCCGGATTGTTTCTCATCGGTCATGTCTGGTGCCCAGAAACGTCGTCTAGAACGACGCAAATACCAGTTGTTGAGATTATCAATGAATCCTGGGATCAACTTCAACGCGCCTTCTAAATCGTAGGCATCAAAGTGACTCTTGTATTGTTCGATAAGTGTTTGTAATTCTGACAAAATCCATTGATCGAGTTCGGTCTTCGGAACGGGTTCTGCGAAGACGACCGTTTCGGTTCCAACCGGCGGAATAAATACTCGAAGGTAATCTTCGCTCCTGCTCGGAACACGATTAGTCATAGCAATAGCTTCAAGTACAGTGCCTCCATGCGTCGCCATTGCGATTGTTTTTCCTGGGTGTTTCTGTGCCATATCGGACATAAACTCGTTCATTCTTTTCGCCACAGATTCAGGTTGTTCGGTTTCTTTTTCTGCCAACCGTTCTACTTTTGGAAGGAAGGCTTTTCCTTCGAGTTTCCCAAAGAAAAGTTCTTGAACGCGTGCATCGGTAATAATTTCGCCTTCGAATTTACATTCCTTTTTCAAAATTTCAGCCGTCTCTTGCGTTCTAATGAAAGGAGACGCAACGAGGACATCAAAGTTTCGAATGTGTTTTGCCGTTTCGGTAACTTGTGCTCGTCCTTTCTTTGTTAAGTGGTGTTCATTCTTCACATTTCCAGAATAAATATGTGCCACATTGTGATCGCCTTCTCCGTGTCGAACAAAGAGGAACTTGGTCGGTTGCCAATTATCAATGTTCGCATAAGTTGAAAAGAATTGATAACTTGAACGAAGAGGCAAGATTATTTGTTTTAGAACTTCAGCGACTCCATGTTCACTAAATCTAAAATTTTCACCACGTACAGCGGGTGAATTCAACATATAAAATCGCATCGCATCCGCTCCGTATTTATCAAAAATAATATTTGGATCGGGATAATTCTTTTTAGATTTCGACATTTTTTGTCCGTCTTCAGCCAAGACAATTCCGTTGGTAATCACGTTCTTGAAAATATTTTTTCCAAAGAGCGCACATCCCAAAACATGCAGGGTGTAGAACCATCCACGAGTTTGATCGAGTCCTTCGGCAATGAAATCGGCGGACGGAAAATTTTCGATTTTCGATTTTCGATTTTCGATTTTTTGAAGAGGCACAACTTCTCCATTTTTTGGAAGTCCTTTTACACAACTCAGTTTTAATTTTTTGTTATTCGCCCATTGTGACACAGCTACAATTGGAGATCCGTGAGACACAACAAGGATCTTTTTACCAGAATATTTTACATTTATTTCTGTAAAGAATGCTTCCAATCTGTTTTTTAAATCACTCACACTTTCCCCGCCTGGAAACGGAACACTTGAAACACTATGAATTCGCATGAGTTTCTCAGTTTCCTCATTTGGGTTTCCATCATTCCCAAAATTGAGTTCTGCAAGTCGAGAATCTTCAATGATTTTTGTTCCGGAGGTGTCCGCAAAAAACCCAGCGGTTTCACGCGTTCTTCGATAAGGAGAGGTGAAAATAATATCAAAGTCGGTGTGTTTTTTTGCACTTTTTTCTGCCTGTTTTTTCCCTTTTGTTGTCAGTCCAAATTGCTTCTCTGTTTTTGGATCGCAGGATTCAATTTTAAGAATATTATTTTCGGCTTCTCCGTGTCTGACGATAAAAAATTCGTTTTGGAATTCGGGCTTCCTATTTGCAAATGGATAGTGCTGACTCGCATACGGCATCGCTCCAGATTCAAACCAGCAATCGAGCACTTCCTCGATTCGTTTCATCTGAGGTTTTACAGTTGTCTTAAAATAGAAAAGATTTGGCAGTTCTTTTTCTCTCAAGTCATCGTCATTAAAGAATTTATGAGCGGCTTTGAGTGTTATATTGTGGGTGATAATTAAAATTCGTTTTCCCGCATATTTTTGTAAAGACTCTTTCAAAAATTCTTGAACTCGTGGATAAAATTCCTCAAAAGATTCTCCGCCAGGAACTTTTCCAAATCGCACATCGTTTTTAACTTTAAATTGCGGACACTTTTCGAGGGTTTCTTTCATTGTAAGCCCCTCAAGATCTCCATAATTTTTTTCACAGAGACGAGTATCTTGAATAAGGGGAATGTTCGGAGCAAGAATTTTCGCCGTTTCAATGGCACGATCCCTGTTTGAGGTCAAAACAACATCAAATTGATCACCTAATGAAACTTTTGCATCTTTGGCTTGTTGTCGTCCTTTATCAGTGAGACTCCTATCCTGTGAACCTTGCCAACGATCTTCCACATTCCAATCGGTTTCTCCGTGACGTATAACTGTAATTTCTGTTCCTTCCTTACATTTCGCACATCCCCACGTCATATCATCCACAAAATGTTTGTGAAGATCATCGACTGGTTTTCCAATTTTCTTTTCCAATTCTGCTCGAGAAGACATCACTTCAATCTCACCACATCCATCACAACGCCAGACGGGGATTGGCGTTCCCCAATATCTATTCCGGCTAATTGCCCAATCAGGCGCGTCGATGAGCATCTTTCCAAATCGTCCATCTTTCAAATGTTCGGGCACCCAGTTAATGTTTTGGTTTTCTGCGAGCATTGTTTTCTTAATCTTCTGCACATCCACAAACCACGTTTTAATCCCTCGATACATCAAGGCACACTCACTCCTCCAGCAGTGCGGGTACGAGTGACGGATTTGGTTTCGCAAAAAGAGTTTCGCCCCGAGATTATCAAGCACCCACTTGTTTGCATTGTCCTCAATAGATCCTTCCACCTCGTTGTCGTCTCGGAAGTATTTTCCTTTCAATGCTGGAATGCGGTTATTAAAAAATCCATTTTCATCAATTGGCTGTGGCACAAGGGGGGCAATCTCATTTTCATGACACACCTTCGCATCATCCTCACCGAAGTTCGGTGCTTGGTGCACGATTCCGGTTCCTTCTGCTGCTGACACATAATCGGCATCGAGAACTCGGAAGGCATTTTCGTGTGTTTCGAAAAATGGAAAGAGCGGTGTGTATTTCATTCCCACTAAATCCTTTCCTTTTTTCCGTTCCATTTCACTCCAAAATTCCGCATATTCGCCGTCATTTATAATTCCGTATTTTTCCAATACTTCCGTCCCCAACCAATAACTTTCTCCTGATTCTTCGTTTTTTACTTTCACGTATTCGAGTTTTGGATTAACGGCTAATGCCAAGTTGGACAACAGCGTCCACGGCGTCGTCGTCCACGCGAGGAAATAGGTTTTTTCTTCCGAACCCGGGTTAGATTCCAACCCGGGTTCAATGAACTCAAACTTCACCGTCATCGCTGGATCATCAATATCTTTATAGTTGAGATTCGCTTCAAAGTTTGAAAGCGGACTTCCCAGTTTCGGGGAATATGAGATGATCTTTTCTCCTTCGTAAATCAGTCCCTTTTTCCACAACTCTCCAAAGACCCACCAGACAGATTCCATAAATTCAGGATCCATGGTTTTATAATCATCTTTGAAATTTACAAATCGCCCCATGCGATCTACGGTTGCTTCCCATTCATCAGCACAGCGCATAACGACACTTCGACAGAGTTCATTAAACTTCCCAACACCCATCTTTTCGATGCCGGGTTTTCCTCCGATATTATGCTCTTTTTCTACCTGGAATTCCACGGGTACTCCGTGGCAATCCCATCCCCATTTACGATTTACACGATATCCCTGCATCGTTTTGTATCGCGGAATAACGTCTTTGATTGTCCCCGCCAAAATATGTCCGTAATGAGGACTTCCAGTCGCAAACGGAGGTCCATCATAAAACACAAATTCATTGCGTTTGGCGCGACGATTAACCGACTTTTCAAACACCTGATTTTCTTTCCAAAATTTTAGAATATCAGTCTCGTTTTCAGCGATTGATTTTTGTGGGTCAAAGGGGGGAAAAATGTTTTTCATATATAGAGACATTGTAATCAAAAAATACGCGAAGGGAATCTTCACGAGAGCCCCAAAATTGGGACGGTACCATCTCGAATTGTTACTTAATTTGTTGATAACGCTCAACGTCCCGTAATGCAGGACAAATGCGACACGGTCTAATTTCCCGCTCGGCGGGGGTTTTTCGTGCTCCTGATCTTCGTTCTGTCATTCTGATTTCGTGAAGCGAGAGAAGAATCTCTTATCATACTTAATACAAGATTCTTCGTCGCGTTGCTTCTCAGAATGACAATAAAGAAATCACGGGTGATAGCCGTTCAACAGGATTTTTCTATGTCAAAAAAGAACGACCTAAAAACTACCTGAATTTCTCATTACGTCAATAAGAAAACACTCACTCCAACGAATGTAACAATCCCAACGGCCCACAAAACATTTCGAAATAATGACCGAGATCCCATGATGGCAACGTATCCAACTTTCACAATCGTATTTACAAAAAGGGCAAGTGCAATTGCTGTTTGAGCTGTTTGTGTTAGGAGTTCTCCATTGCGAACAGCTTCGAGAGAAGACAACACAATGGCATCAATATCAATAATTCCGGAAAGGAAAGCAGCGGCATAAACTCCCGAATCTCCAAAGTAACGTTGCCCAAGAGAGAGTGCAAAAAGAACGACAATGAAAATGACTCCAAATTTTAATGCAGGAATGATTTCAAAAGGGCGTTCAAGTTTTATATTTTCTGGCTTTTGGAAAAATCGACTTTTTTTGTTTTTTGATTTTAGGAAAAAATATCCAGCCAACACGGAGCTAGCAAGAGACATACTGATGGGAACGATCAGGAAAGAAAGAAGTTCTTTTGATCCCAAAATTACAACTTCCAATGCTACTCGAGCTTGCATTGTCGCCAACGCAATTAAAATTCCTCCACTAAAGATTTGAGGAAGATTATTTTTTTTCGAACGAATTGCCATTGAAATAGTAACGGCAGTACTGGAGATAATAGCCCCCAAAAATCCAAACAGAGGAATTCCTCCGCGAGTTCCTAAGTATTTAATGAGAAAATATCCTACAAATCCAATTCCAGAGATCAGCATTACTAGCAACCAAACATGAAAAGGAACGAAGGCACCCCATGGATCAATAGCTTCTCGAGGAAGGAATGGAAGTACTGCCGCAGACAGTGCAACGAGCTGGAAAAGCCCAATCCATTCACGAGCTTCGAGTGTTTTTGCAAATTTATGTAATGTATCTCGAAACGCTCCAACCCCACCCAGAAACACCGTTAATAGAATAGCGAGTGTTTGCTGTTCAAACCCGATCAAAACTCCAATAAGAAATGTCAAAAAAGCAGAGAGCTCACTTGTCATTCCAATTCGTTGCATCATAAAGTTTCCATGAGCATGTCCAATGGCAATCAATAATGTTATCGCTCCAAACAAAATAAGAGGAAGCGTGGGGAATTGAGGAAAAATTGTCGATAATGCTCCCAACAAACAAAGCAGAGACATTGTTCGCAGTCCCATAAAACTATCTCTATTTTTCTTTTGATCCTGCATTTCTCGCCAGAGCCCCAAGAATGCTCCCAGTAACGAGGCAATCAAGAGTGAGGCGATCGGACCTGTTGGAAATAAAAGTATGTCCATCTCCTTATTATACCACGAAATACACTAAAACACAAGAGGGGAGTGGGTTAAAAGTTGATAATTAACAACCTGTAGAGAATGTTAAATTTAAAATGTTAAATGTTAAAATAAACTCCAAATCCTAATTTTAAAAATTAGAACTTCTGATTTATTTTTAGTTTTCGCCTTTAACCTTTTACATTTTTCTCTACGAAATAATCTTCAGCAGTTCGGCTTCATCAACTTGTGGCCCAATTCCTGCAAATCGGAGATTCTCTCCCACGAGCAATTCTTGTGCGAGTTGGTCGACTTCATCTTTGGTCACGGCACGAATACGTTTTTTCCAGGCATCGAAATCCTCCTTTGTTCCATAGAGAAGTGCGTCTTTTGCAAAGTGATGGGCGACCTCCTCGGTGTCTTCAGTGCTGAGATCGGTTTTTCCGCAGAGGAAATTTTTTGCTTTTACGACTTCATCTTCCCTGACCCCATTCTCGACCACATCGTTATATTCATCGCGAATGGCTTGTGTCGCCTTCAATACATCATCGAGTTTTACACCAGCGCGTGTTGTCAGAAGTCCTGTATCGGTGAATTCGTCGATCTGTGTTCGGATTGAATAACAGAGTCCTTTTTTTTCTCGAACATTTTGAAACATTCGGGCACTCATGTTTCCTCCTAAAATTGTGGCGAGCACTTTCAACACGGGAAATCTATTATCTGTTTCACTGAGAGCACGAAGTCCTAACGAAATGTGATATTGCTCGGTTTTTTTAACGCGAATTTTAAATTTCTCGGTATGAATATTTTCATCGAAAGGAGATTGTTCTCGAGACTTTTTTAAATCTTCAAATTGGAAATATTGTTCGAGTAAATCGAGACTTCTTTCATTCACCGCTCCTGCGAGGGTAATCACGGTATTTTCTGGTACATAGAGTTCCTTTTGATATTGCTTGAATTGCGCTTGAGTAACGGAGTTTATCAATTTCTTGGTTCCGATCTGGTCCCGCCCGAGTGGTTGATCTCCAAACACCAATTGTTCGAAATCCCAACTGATCTGATACATCGGGGCATCGAGATACATTGCCATTTCCTCCAAAATCACGCCTCGTTCATGGTCAATTTCCGCAGGATTAAATCGAGAATGGAGCATCATGTCAGACAGTACGTCGAGCGATTTTTCGAGATTTTCTTGTCCTGATTTTACGTAGTATCCCGCGTATTCTTTTCCGGTAAAGGCATTAAATTCTCCTCCGAAACTATCCACTGCTTCGGCGACGGCTTTTGGCGTGTCATATTTTTTGGCTCCCTTGAAGAACATATGTTCGAGAAAGTGAGAGATTCCTGCGATCGATATATTTTCGTATCGAGATCCTGCACCAACGAGGATTAACGTTGTAACAACGTTGGTTCCTGGCATTTCAATGGCTTGCAATTTAAGACCATTTTTGAGTGTTCGTGTGTGAATATTCATGAGTTTTTTTTGTAAATTCGAGTGAAGTGTAGGGGAAATAATGTTAAATGTTAAAGGCAAAAGGTAAAAAGAATGTTTAATATCTAATTTCTAATATCTAAAAAACGATAAGCTGTAGATGGCAAGCTCTAAATGAAATAAATTTAACATTTCCGATCGGTTGTTAATTATCCACTTTTAACCCACATCGCACTTGTATTCGAAGGGGTTTCATGGTATAATAACCCGAATGATTTTGAGTATTATCTCGTTTTTCTTCTGTAATACGGTCTGGGCATCGACCCTGCCGACAGCGAATCTAACCGTTTCGCCGAACACAGGAGAGATTGCGAAAGAATTCACTTTTGATGCATCAGACTCGTTTAACTCCCAAGGACGAAAGGGAGGATTGGAGTATCGATTTCAGTTTAGAGGAGGAGAATCCTGGACGAGTTGGTCATCAACTTCTCGACAAAAATACACACCGATGAATCTCGGAACACAACGAGCAAAACTGCAAGTGCGAGAACGAAATACATCAATGATTCAATCAACATATCGAACCTACAAGGTTGTCGGAGATATTTATCGGAAAGCATGGATATCTGTTCGTCCGACGAAAATCAAAGCAGGAGAACCAGCGTATTTTGAGCTTAAAGTTTCACTCCCACGAACGGAAGACCCAGACAAAGTGATATCTCGATGGGATTTTGATTCTGACGGAAGATTTGATACATCGTATTCTCAACAAAAAATAGTAACGCATTCCTACTCTCTTCATGAAGTGGGACAGGTTTCGCCGACGGTAGAGGTAAAATTTGAAGACGGAACAATCAAACGAGTTCGAGGAATTGAAAACCTTACTTCAAAAGGCGGGGCCTCTGTTCGACGAACAATGCTGAGAACAACATGGCCGAAAATGAGAATTTCCTCTCCAGTGGTCGTGGCTCCGATTGTAGATGTGTCACCAGGAAAGGTGGGATACACGGAAGACACAGTTTTTCGATTTGATGCTTCTCACTCCAGAACGCCTACTCACGCATGGATGGAATGGAGCTTTGCGGGAGAAGAATTTATTAAAGGAAAAAATATCGTCTTCAAGAAATTTGATGCTCCAGGAAAACACGAAGTACGAGTACGAACCTGTTATGACAGAGCTCATCCAAAGTGCGAAGAGACACTCGTCACGGTGACGACAAAAGAAGACCCCCTCGACTATCGAGCAGAGGTGCGGGTGTATAACCAAACACGAAGTACATACTTTACTTCAGGGCAAACAAAACAAACCTTCTTTAAGGTTGTGGCTGGAGACAAGGTGCGATTTACATCAAGCATTAAACAGACAGGAGGTGGAAGTTCAGGATTTATCTACCGATGGGATTTTGAAGGAGATGGGGTATGGGATACTCCGTTCCACACCAACTCTGCCGTAGAACATGTGTACTCTCGACCGGCGAATTACAAACCAATGGTGCAGGTTCAAAACCGAGATCTTGTATCTACTGACGTCATGGTAGCGCTTCAAGTAGTATCGAGTTCAGCGCCTCACGGAAACTTTACCGTCGATCAACGATATATATATGTCGGACAAAAAGTTCGATTCTTTCCAAAGGTACAAGATTCTCAAACACCAAACTCTCGAATCAAAATTCGGTTCGATGTGGATGGAGATGGAAAATGGGATAATCGATTCCGATCGATGACATCATATGAGTGGCGATACACAGAGGCCGGTCAGTACATTGCGCGAATGCAAACACAAGATCAGGGTGGAAAAGTTTCAACTATTGCGCGAGTGGTAACCGTCTTTCCTTATAATGAGTATCCAAAAGCACGTGTGAAAGCAACGCGTCGATACGGGGATACAAAGACCATCTTTGAATTTGATGCTGTCGATAGTGTCGGACGAGAACTCCGATATGCGTGGGATTTTGATTACAAAGGAAATAACGATTTGATTTCAAAAGGGCAAAAAGTTGCTGCAGGACAAGAGAAAATTTCAAAGACGTTTACGACTCCAGGGGAAAAACAAATTTCGCTTCGTGTGATTGATGCGTTTGGAAATGAAGACAGGATTCATTTTGCGGTATGGGTTTCTCAATATGTATTGAAACCAGATCCAGAAACTCCACAAGACAATCCAACACCGGAAATTGATTTCCAAAACAAAGAAGTTCCGATTGAGTCGTACGAAAAACGAGTTGCTGCATCGCAGTGGTATCCTGGATACGAACCAAACATGAAGAGAGAGCAACCATTGCAGGCGCGTCCCGATACGCGTGTTCTCTACAAGTATTTAAAACAACAGAAGGGTGAAATTTCTTTCCCAGATCGAGAACTTTCTCGAGCAGAGATGTTTTATTTCATCTACGAACCGTATTTGTCAGGACTGACTTTTAAACTGCAAGACTCAAAAAGGGAAGAGGTGCCTGTATTTGTCTACGGTGTACAACGGTCGCTTATTGTTCCAGGGGTAAATCCTTTCTCTGATGTAAAGAAAAATGACTGGTTTTATCAATCATCACTTTTGAGTTACCGAGACCGATATACGACAGCCCCATTCTTTCATCCAACCGTGAAAGTTGAGTCAGTGCAGGCGACGGTGATGATCAGAAAGATTACTGGACGAAATGTGGACTTCGGAGAAGAAGTGACACGGCAAGAATTCCGGAATGCGTTGAGCTACTAGAACCGAGTTCGAACTCAAGTGGAAAATCTAACCCGGGTTAGGTTTTTTCGTTTGCCTTTTATTTTTTAGCCACTCACAATAAGAGTGTATGAAATTTTCACATTTTCAACAAATCATAGATAGGATACGAACAGATGTACCTTGTCCGGAATGTGGAGCTTTTTTTGACGAAGCGGAAATCAATATTGAAAGAGTGAGTTCAAAGAATATTGAGTTTTTTATTTCGTGTCCGTATTGCTTTGCGGAGGTGGTGGTGCTTGCACAAATCGAAATTATTCAACGGGTTCATCATTCAATTAGGAAACCGACTTCTGTTGAAAAAGGACAGAAGGGGATTTCTCCAGAATCCGTGAAAGACCTTTCGCAATTTCTCAAAAATTTTCAAGGGCGTGACGTGCGAGAACTTTTTTAATTCTTTCTCATGATAAAACGACTCATCATCCTCGTAGTAATAATCCTCGTTGGAGGGTATATTTTCAATAATGTGGATTTTTCTGGGTCAAAGGAAAAACTGAAGAATTTTATTGAAGAAAAAACAGGGGAGGAGATTTTTAAAGACATGAGCTTAGAGGGATTGATGGCAAAGAAGGAAAAGTTAGAAGAGAAATTAAACACATTGGCAGAGTCGTTGAAAGACAAAGTAGAAGAAGGGAGCGATAAATATTATAAGATTGAGGAGTCGGTAATGGATACCAAGCAAGCGATTGAAGACACACAAAAAGCTATTGAAAATCTTCAAGAGTCAGTAGGGAAAACAAAAGAAAGCTTGGGAGTGGGGAGAATCCCGGAGTAGATTTGCATTTTGACTTGAGTTCGAACTAAGTTCGAACTCGGATATTCGATTCTAGTCTAACCCGGGTTAGGATATTTACATTGAGTTCGAACTCTAAAATGTAGGAGAGTTCGAACTCGGACATTTAGACAACGTTTCGATGCTATCGTCAATCCAAAATGTCAAAAAGTCCGTAACAAAGTGCAGAATCATTCGTTTAAGTGTCTGGAATTTTATGAAGGAATATCGGCGAGAAAACTTGACTTTTTTCGCTCCCAGCGTAGGGTTCCGAAGATTTAGACGGCTTGCCCCCAGCCGGGGTTCCCGTCTCGCCTGTAAAATGGTACGAAAGGGGGCTTTCATAAACCATTCTCCCGCGCGAAAAAGATCTCGGTCTTTGATGCCCGTGGCCGGAAGAGACTGTCGAGAGCTTCGAGATGACTCATTCGAAACTCGCTTGAAGACCTCTTTTCTAGAGAGAAATGAAAACAAATTCACTCGCCTGCTTAATGACCGTTCGGCGCTGAGGTTTATTACCTCATTGCTCAGGTTCGCAGAGCGGGCGATTATTAATTATTTATTAAAACACGCTTAAAATGGACTTATTTAGTCGAATTAAAAAAAGCGTTGCCTCAGTAGCCTTCGTGGCTATGGCATTCACTATTCTTGCACCAGTTGCAAGCGCAATGTTGCCTTTCACTGACGCAGCGGAAATTCCATCTTGGGCCGAAGAAGCTATCGAAGAGCTTATGGACCAAGGTGTTTTGGGCGGAAATGATGACGGATCTTTTGCACCAAACCGACAATTGAATCGGGCAGAAGTTTCAAAAGTCATTGTTCTCGCATCAGGCGTCGACTTTGATACTACAGGAGGTCCACACTTCCCAGACGTATCAGCAGATGCTTGGTACTACGACTATGTTGAAACAATGTACAACTACGGATGGATTAACGGATACCCGGACGGACTTTTCCGACCAGGTGTTGGTATCAACCGAGTTGAAGTTGCTAAAATGGTTGTAAACGCATTCGAGATTGATCAAGACCTTTCAGGAGCACCTCACTTTGATGATGTGACTGGAAGCGACTGGTTCTACGGATACGTTGAAACAGCATACAACAATGGGCTTATGAGAGGTTACGGAGATGGAACATTTGGACCATCAAACGCTGTAACTCGTGCTGAAACAGCGCACATCACATACAACTCACAACTTGTTGTTGCACCAATTATGGGACCTGCTGAAGGAACACTTGAAGTGACTCTTTCAGACATGACTCCACGAGGAACAAACGTTCCTTACAACGCAACGTCAGTACCTTACTTGACGGTTGAAGTTACTGCTTCAGACGACAGTGACGTAGAAATTTCTTCTATGACATACACTCGTTTGGGACTTGGTGACAATGACGATTTCGATAACGTATGGTTGGAAATTGATGGATTCAAAGTTGGAAACGACAAATCTGTTAACAACGACGATATTGTTGAACTTCGTTTCAACCCTCCAGTAGTAGTACCGGCAGGACAGACACTCATCGCTGATGTTGTGGCTTCTGCTAAGTATCTTTCTACTGACAAAAACGTTGGACACCACAGTCGATTCGCTCTTGTGAGCGCTGATGACGTG
>CAZEON010000005.1:36475-40722 GCA_964513975.1 uncultured Candidatus Peribacteria bacterium | reverse complement strand
CTATGGAATTATGGACTCTCTGCCGCAAACCTCTCGAAGAAAAAACGGTGGCTCAGAATGTTTTGAAATATGGAACAGGTGGGATAAATATTGATGGGTGTCGGGTAGAGGGAACTGATGAAATACCAACATTTACACGAGATTTAACAAATGCTCATGGAAATAATTTTGGTGCTGGAACAAAAATACCAACTAAATCAAATGGAGTAACTGGACAAGGCAGATTCCCAGCAAACCTAATCCACGACGGAAGTGATGAAGTGGTAGAGGGGTTTCCAGAAAACACACAAAGATTTTTTTACACAGCCAAGGCTTCAAAGAGCGAAAGGAATAAAGGATTGGAGGGGTTTGAGGAGAAGGAGAAATATAAACTTGATAACTCTGGTAATTCGCACGAAATACATTCTAAAAACAACAAGCGAGTTAACCCTAAAACTGGAGTATTGGAAGAAAGAAAACCAACTGACGGAAAGAGCAAAAATTCTCACCCAACGGTAAAACCAGTAGCTCTAATGCGATACCTCTGCCGACTCATCACTCCAAAAGGTGGAACAATTCTCGACCCATTTGTCGGAAGTGGTACGACTGGAATCGGGGCGAAGTTAGAGGGATTTGATTTTATCGGAATTGAAAGAGAGGAAGAATATTGTAAAATTGCAGAGGCGAGAATCAATGCACTAGAACCAAGACTTTTATAATTCTATTTTATGCCCCACACAATAGAAGAAAGACCAGCTAGAATAAATCATTAAACCCATTTATTATGGATACATTAACAGGAGAAATATATTACGATGCAAAAGAGATTTTAGAAGCCATAAAAAACGGCGACATAAAAAACCCGAATGTAGTTGCTGCTATTCCTGATGGAGTAGTAAGAGAGCTGGAATGTATGAATCAAAATGAGCGTGTTAAATGGTGGGAGAAAAACAATAAGAAGGCAATTATATCTGGGTGGATTTCTATATGCTGTAAAGCTAAAGTAATTAAATGGTTGACTGGGTTTGAATGTACTAAATGTCACAAGAAAGACGTGAAAGTTCTATCTTCCTAACCCCACCAACTAAACTCACTAAACTATGCCCCACACAATAGAAGAAAGACCGCCTAGAATAAAATATTAAAAAAATGAAAACACTAGATGAAATCACGAATTGGAAAGACATGATTGGTAATGTTATGAATACTGATTGCTTGGAGGCGATGAAGTTGATCCCAGACAATTCGATTGATTTAGTTCTGACTTCTCCACCTTATGATAATTTGAGAGATTACGAGGGATATTCTTTTAATTTTAAAGAAACTGCTAAACAAATTGAACGAGTATTAAAACATGGAGGTGTGTGTGTTTGGGTTGTTGGAGACGCTGTTGTAAATAATTCAGAAAGTGGAACAAGTTTTAAGCAAGCACTTTATTTTAAAGAAATTGGATTAAATTTACACGACACAATGATTTATGAAAAAAATGGTTCACCATACCCAGAAAAAAATAGATATTATCAATGTTTTGAGTATATGTTTGTTTTTTCAAAAGGAAAACCAAAAACAGTTAATCTAATATCAGATAGGAAAAATAAATGGTCTGGGAGTTGGGGGAACAGAAGCGTAAGAAATAAAGCAGGAGAATTAAAAGCAGGAGAAAAAATCGAGTGTAATGAATTTGGAGTTAGATTTAATATTTGGAGAATAAATAATGGTTTTGGTTTTAGCTCAAAAGATAAAATTTCACATCAACATCCAGCAATATTCCCAGATAAACTAGCGCAGGACCACATCAAAAGCTGGAGTAACGAAAGAGACTTAATTCTCGACCCATTTCTCGGAAGCGGAACTACCGCCAGAGCTTGCAAAGATTTAAGCAGGCGTTTTATCGGAGTTGAAATTTCAGAAAAATACTGCGAGATAGCAGAAGAAAGATTATCTCAAGAAGTTTTATTTTAACCATGACCAACACCCTCCCCTCGTTTATGAATAAAGAATTTACCTTCATCCAGTTCGCAAGAGAGAGTATGAGGTTTTGGAAGATTCTAGGATTCCAAGTTTTCAACCCTGTCGCAATAATTAAATCTTACAGAATATATAAATCTAAATTATGAAAAAAGAATATACAACATTCCGCTACATCAGAGGCACAAGATACGATATTGCTTTGACAAAACGAGTCGAAGGAATGCCGGGATTTGCACCAGAATATCGAGAAACTGATGTTTGTAAAATTTGTGTGAAGTATTTAGGTAGTGAACCCCCGTTTGTTCAGTTTTTTGGTGAACCACCAAATTTAGAGATTGATGAAGTCAAAGAAATATTAACGCTTCTGAAAAGAGGATTTGTTAAAACAGACTTTAAATTATTATGAACATAAAAAACATCTTCTCGAAGCCAGAACAAAAAATACACATAGAAGACATCGCTGGGAATACACTGAGGACTAAATACCGCCCCACCCTAATCAAAGCCCTCCAGAATAACTTTGGATGTAATACTGAGTGCGAAGGATACTGTATGAAGGCTAAACAGATAGAAACTTGGGACGAGGAAGGTGTGAGGAGGGTGCGGAAATTATGCGAACTCGTTGTTAAAATTGATAATAAATAAGATGCAATTCATTAAAAGAATAATCTTCGCCTTAATCTGCTCAACAATAAGCCTAACTTTCGCGTGGCTAGTTTACGAGATTGGAGAAACAGATTTTCCCATTTGGCTAACTCTCTGGCTAGGGATTGTATGCTTAGTTATCTGCGTACTGTCTGGCTGGATATCATTCTTTGCTTTCACTGATGATTTTGAAGAATGGTTAAATGAATTCTCTTAAAATTGATAATAAATTAATCCCCAAAATATGAATAAACTACTATCGAACTGCTGCCAAAAACCAGTAAGAACTGCTTGGAGCCAAGACTTTGGAGACGAACCAAAAGGGAAAAAACCTCCAGCAGGTGCTACCTGTTTTATGATTTGCGATGGTTGTAACAAAGTGTGCGACACTCACGAGGATTCTGACATACATTACGAAAACTTAAATCATGTTAAACTATAATAAATGAATGAAGCACGCACAGAAACCCGAGCAGAAAAACGTCGCCAAAGGAGAGCCTACGGTTTCGGCGGGGAAAAGGCGATCAAGAAAGGCAAGTACCGCCAGAGAAACGCTGTAGATGGTCAGGTGAATTGGTGCATGACACTTTGGGGACGATACGCTGCCGGCAAGAAACTCGACGAACTAAACCTTGATGAGTTTTTTGAAACAAACAAAGCAGAATTTGCTCCTGAAGTGGCAATCGAGCTGAAAGGAAGAATCGGAGTTTTGATTGAAAATCAGAGGATTATGGACGAGCAAGCGTCCGCTAAACCAATCAAGCAATGAATTTAGATTTTAGATTTAAAAAGAACGAAAAAACAGAATATTGTGATATGTGGATGGTAAAAGTTCCAGGACATAAAAAATGGTTTGGAACTACAATGTGCCATCACAATTCAACAGAAGCAGCAAAGCAATTCCTGACTAAAATAGTAAAAACATTTATGGGCAAACAAGCGGCGGAGAAACCAATTAAGCAATAGTTCATTAACCCCTTTATTTATGTCTGACGACACAACAGCTACTCCAGCTGCGACAGGAGAACCAAAAAAACAAGTCGACCCTTCAGAACTCCAACCGCAGGACGCAATCTCGGAAAAAATCTTTGAACTCAGAGATGAAATCAAAGTATCAGCAGACAGCACAAAAGTGTTCGCTGATAAATTAAAAGACGGTACTTATCTTGTTGGTCAAGATTCAGACAACGGAGAGATGATCGCCAACTCAATTCTTGCTTTCCGCCACCTCGAAGATGCAGCAATGCGACTCGGGAAAGTCATGCAAGCAAAAAATGGTGGAGTTTCTATTCTGTCGAAATAATCACTTTCGGGACTAGCCGAAAGTGATAAAAAGTGTCCAAATCGTGGGCAAGGGGTGAGTGAGCTACAAACTCGCAAGCCCCACCCACAAAAATTATGAACACCCTCCAAGACCTAAAGACCGCAATAGATAAAATCGCCAAGGAAATCGCGCCTGATTTCGAATTCGAATACATCCTCGAAGAGAAAATGGTCAAAGCCGTTGTGAAAATAAAAGTCTGTGGTGAAGATGTAAAAGCCAGAAGTAAATTTTACCTCGAAGAATTGCGAGATTATTACAAACAAACCGAATTTATCCAACAAAATATCTCAATAATGGTGGACTACCTCCGAGATGAAAAAGAGTTGAC
>CAZEON010000005.1:0-36375 GCA_964513975.1 uncultured Candidatus Peribacteria bacterium | reverse complement strand
GGAAAAGAGATTGAGAAGGCAAAGGTTAAAGGTAGGAATGATGTCTGGTGTGTTAAGCTGTGGATGAAATTAAAAAAGTTTTTTAAGACTTGATTTCCTAATTGCATCGGTTATAATAAAAGCATGGTAGTAAAACTAGGAAGACCGTCGGACTTTACAGAGGAAATTGCTGAGAAGATATGTGAGATGATAGCTTCAGGAATAAGCCTTAGAAAAGTTTGCAAAAAAAATAAAATGCCACACATTGCTACTGTAATGCGATGGTTGCTTAAGAAGGAGAACAAAGGATTCCGCGAACAATACGAATTAGCCTGCAATACTAGAGCTGAATTAATGTTCGATGAATTGGAAGAGATAGCTGATACAAAAGATGATAAGGAAAGTCCAAATAGATCAAGACTCAGAGTTGATACAAGAAAATGGTATCTCTCAAAGGTTCTACCAAAGAAATTCGGAGACAAGCTTGATCTAACAACAAAAGATAAAGCACTACCATCACCAATTTATGGAGGGATTTCAAGACACGACGGCGACAAAGAAGATATTCCAGCTGAGGAAAAGAATTAGAGCTGTAGCTGGTGGTACTTCTGCTTCAAAAACAATCTCAATTCTCGTCTGGCTTATTGATTACTCTCAGAGCCACCACGACAAGATTGCAGATGTTGTCTCTGAGTCGTACCCGCATCTCGAGAAAGGTGCGATGCTTGATTTCGAGTCGATAATGAAAGCGCAGAATTATTGGGATGACAATCGGTGGAACAAAACGAAACACGTTTACACTTTTGAGACCGGGACAAAACTAAGTTTTATTTCGGTTGATACTTATGGAAAAGCTCATGGTCCGAGAAGAGATGTGCTTTTCATCAACGAGGTGAATAATCTCACTTACAAGATCGTCGATCAGCTCATCATTCGAACTCGTGAGACAATTTGGCTTGATTGGAATCCAACAACAGAGTTTTGGTTTTACTCCGACATGCTCAACCAAAGGCACGATATTGATTTTCTCACTCTAACTTATCTCGACAACGAAGCTCTCGATGCAAATACTATTTTCGAAATAGAAACTCACAAGAATAATAAGATGTGGTGGACGGTGTACGGGCTCGGACAACTCGGTGAACTTGAAGGAAAGATCTACAACGGTTGGAGTCTGATTGATTCCGTTCCTCACGAAGCAAGACTGGAACGGCGTGGCTTAGACTTTGGTTTCACAAATGATCCTTCTGTTTTGATGGACGTTTATCGCTATAATGGCGGGTTTATTCTCGACGAGGTAATGTATCAAAGAGGGATGAGCAATAAATCTATCGCTGACACAATCAAAGCTGATGATTTAGCTATTCAGCAAACAGCTTTAGTTGTGGCCGACAGCGCAGAGCCAAAGAGTATCGAGGAAATGCGACAATACGGGATCAGCATCATCGGGGCAGCCAAAGGTCAGGGGAGTGTGATGCAGGGGATTCAATACGTTCAAGGGCAGCGGATAAGCTTGACCAAAAGAAGTCTCAAAACAATCAAAGCGTACCGAAACTATATTTTCTTGGTGGACAAAAACGGTACTGTACTCAACGAGCCAGATGATACGATCCACGAGTGGAGTAATTCGATGGACGCTGTTCGATACGCTATCAATTCATTCAAGCCGAGTGCCGGAGAGGACAATTCCCAAGCGTGGGCTGACCAACTAACAGTTTGATCGATGACGAAAAACAACCGATTAAGAAAACAGAGGATGACATCTTCTTCGAGAAGCAGCAAGATGATTGGGCAGAGTTGGAGAGTGTGTGATAAAATAAATAAAATAACCCAATCTTATGCCAGACGAATTACCATACGCACTCGTAGTCCAAAAAAGAAACGAACGCTTTGTATTTGCTGGGTGTGTAGTCGGCATTGACAACGGAGCAGTCGGACTCACTAAAGCAAAACTAATCGTCTCAAGCAGATACCCGGCGGATGTGGTAGCCAACGGCATCGGGTTCAGCAAAATACATCCAGCGTATCTCTCAATCACAAAAGAAATACCACAAATTGACATCAGCGAAGCCAAGACAATCATATTCCCAGACAAGAAAACTCAGGAAATGATTGAGCACCACCCAGACACAGGCGAAGAATATTTTTATGAGAAGGAGGAGAAGAAGGTGGAAAAGAAAGTTGACAAAAAGTAGTTCAACATTTACCATTCCCTCAGCACGCTACACTCTAGCGTATGGCAGAAGATACTCTATACCCCGAAGCAAAACCCGCTGAGACATCAGCCATCAATCCTCTGGCGAAGGATTTTTTGAAAGTCTATCAAGATTACCAGAACACATACTCAGACAAACTTCAAGAGAAAAGAAATTTGGAAGATTTGGAAGATGGCATCGCAAACACTGACGACCCGAAAATATCTAACAAAAGAACAAATACCTCATTACCTCACAAGGTTCTCTACAACATCCTCAAGCAACTCGACATCCCAACTATCAAAATGAAATCAGGGAGTATGACTGAAGCGGAGCTCGCGATAACTCAGTCGCTTTTTGAAGACGGACTAGAGAAATGCAACTGGCGCAAAGTCCTAACAGATAGAAAGAATGGAGCCTACAAAGAATACATGGGAACAGGAGACTCAATCATCGGATTCGGAACATCACAAGACAAATTCCCCTTCTCTTTTTGGAACGTGGACTTCAACAGAACTGGCGTGAATACGGAGGCGAATCAAATGTTCAACCCTGGAAGCGAGAAGGAAGTTCGAAAGCTCACTACAATCAAAGAATATCAAAACTCTCAATTATTCTCGATGTTCCCAGAACTTGACGGCAAAGTTACCATCGGTGCGCTGCCGACGGTAGGAGCAGATGGTTCGGTAGATACTAACCAAACAGAGGAGCAAAAGGTCGTCACCAAGCTAAAAAGAACTCAGTACGCTTATGCTTATGATTTGGATTATCAGGCGGAAGACGGTGAGAGAGGGCTGTATCAAACATTCGCAGGAAAGAATCTATTCGTTCACAAAGAATTAAGCGGAAAGAATTACCCTTGGCGTGACCGCGACGGCAATCCAACCAAACCGTTCGGACACCTTGTTTGCTTCACTCGCAGCAAGGGATTTGTGAATTATGGAATCTTACAAATCGTTTACAAGCTCGGTGATATGCACAGGACTCTCACGAACATGGGGATTACTTACGCTCTTTCAAACTCAAACCCGGTTAGAATCGTAGCCACTTCTCAATCAGAGGGTGAGTTTGCCGGCAACTTCACCCGGGCGCAGCAACGAGGCAAGGATGGAAAGGTGCCAATTATGGTCAACAGGGACGGCAAAGAGTTCGGCGGTGTCTCGACGCTCCAAAGCAATCCGATTATCAATGAGCTCAATGCCACACTTGAACTGATGGAGAAAGATTTGGCGCAGATGGGATTCAACGTGAACGACACAGTTACTAGCGGAGCCAAGACTCTCGGTGCGTTGCAGCTCGAAGTGGCGGCATCGACAGCACTCATCATCTACATCCAAAAAGAAAACAGCGATGCGAAAGAGCGGTTACTTCAGATGTTCGTTGACTCTCTCCGTGAAAGCAAAAAGGACTACAGCGACATCACACTCTCGTCGAATATTCAGGTTCGAGATGCAGAAGGAAACTTGCAGGAACTAGGAGGAATGCCAGAGATTGACGAGACAGGGGAAATCGTCAAGGTAGGAAACAAGATAAAAGCAGCGAGACCGTGGACGTTGCAAGACCTCAAAGAAATGTTCATCAAGCACGAAGATATTGACATCGAGGTGAAAGGCGGAGTCCAAAACAATCCAGTGCTTGAAGATAACGTACTACAAAGTCTCATCAACTCATCCGATCCGACATCAAAAGCAGCGGCTATGTTCCGAGGAGCACGAGCGAGAAATCTGGGACACAATGTCAGAGATGAAGACTTCTCACCCGGTAGTGGAATGCCACAACAGGCAGCTCCGGCGGGCGCGGCGACTCCGCCCACCCCAGCAGATAACTTCGCACAGCAATTATGAAATCCCTAAAAAATATGTTCGAAACTATCCGTAAGCTGTATAAAAATCGCTTGCAAAGATTCTCGATGTGTGCCACAGTTTCAGAGGAAGCAGCACTCACTGAGGAAGAAATAATCCTCGGAAGTAAGCAAAAAGCGCAGGAATTAGGCATAAGGTTCAGACATTTTGAAAACGATGAGAGCTTTTTAGAAGATGCTTTGACTTTTGGCTTTATTCACCGCAAACTACTTGTGAAAGCAAACTACTCGTTTGAAGAGGTCGTCAAAATTGTCCGAGAGGCAATGGGTGAACGAAACAGATTCCTCCGAGAATGTTGGAATAGTACACCAGACTCAGTGAGACAAGCGGTACAGAAAATAGTAGAAACGGACGCTCCTTAAAGTAAAAAGCACGCTAGATAGTCGATGAAGGAAACTAAAGATTAGGCTTATGTGTCCATTTAGCGTGCGCACCTCTAAAATCATGATTTAGTTTCCCCCACCGGTTATCACCGGACTTTTAACATCTCATCATGACTCCACCTAACGAAGGTGCCGAACCTGCAAAGGTCGCCACCGAAGTAGCGGGACAGGTTCCCGCTACAGAACCAGCACCAGCGGAACCACCACCTCCGGTATCAGCCGAAGACCTCCAAAAGGAACTCGCGCCGAAACCGGAAACTCCACCTCCTGCGGAAGACCCACAAGTAACTTCCGATAGGAATACGAGAGCAGCCAAGTTTAATCTCCAAATCACTACCAACCTTAAATCGGTAGAAAAGGCGGTAGCAGAAGGAAAAACACTTGATGAAGCTCTCGAAGGAGTTCCACAACACTTGCAAGGAAAAATTCGCAAGGTTGCCGAGGGTGAACCGATTGACGAGAAGAAGCAAACTGATCCAGCTGCAATCGCAGCAGAAGTAGCAGGTCAGACGATAGCGTTGAATGACGCAAATCGAACGCTTCTCGCAGCCATTGAAAGTAATGGTCTCAACATAGCGACCGCGGATGCGAAAGCCTCACGCGACTCCCTAATAGCTGATTTCCACAGATTACTTCAAGGCAACAGTCCGGCAGAATCCGCCAAATATGCAATGTTGAACGCTGGAATAGTCAACAAGGCTAGCGAAGCAGCAGCATATCAAAGCGGAGTCAACGATGCCAATAAAGGTGTTCCTCCTCCTGGTCAGCCAGGAACTTCCCCGGCAGGAACTCCGCCACCAGGTCAAGAGCCTTCGGAAGAAGACATCAAAACGATGGACTTCGATAAACTCAGAGGTATTGACCAGGTAGCAACCAAAAAGGCAGCCGCAGCAGCACCGTTAATTGTTCCAAACTCAGGTCAGGGCAATCCAAACGTGGTGTAACGGTAGGGGAGGCACGCTAATAGCACGCGTAACCCCCCTCTAATCATGACCAATACACTTACTGGCGGTTATCAGACTAAAATGTCGTTGACCGTCCAAAGATACTTGGAAAAGGTTGCAGTTTTTCGCAAACTCGCCTCTTTCCGTGAGGAATCAGTCCTTACAAAGGGTGTTTCAGTAAATCGCCCTTACCGCTCTGGATTTACTCTCGAAGATTATGTAGCCAACACTGATGTCACAGCTAGTGACACTTCTTTGACGGCTTCTACTCTCACCGTGGATAACTCCAAAGCTGTCAGAATCAACATTGACCCAGTGGAAGATGTCCAGTTGATGACAAATCCTGACTCTCTCCGTGCTCTCTACGGTCCGCGTATGGCTTACGTCCTCTCAGATACTCTCGACCGAGATTATTTCGACGAAGTAGACAACGCTGGGCTTGGGCTTGACGAGTCAGACTTCCTGTCTGGTTCTTCCGCTCTTGATCCGATTGACCTCGATACCGTCCCGGCTGAGGAAGTGTGGCTTGATGCTTACGCTGAACTCGGTGGAAACAACATCGGCGCAGGTGGAAAGTTCGCGGTAATCGACCACAAAATGGCTTCACGAATCGCCCTGCGAGAAATCAACGGTGGATTCAACACAGCCGACAACGTATTCAAAAACGGATACACAGGTCAAAACAAGTTCGGATTTGATATCTATATCTCGGAAAATCTTCCATGCTCTCAGGCTTTCACTTTGGTGAATGCAACTGAGGACAATACTTTCGTTATTAAAAACGTCACTTGGACGGCTAAGGATGCTCTCGGTGCAACTGCTGGCAATGTTTATACGGATTCTGCTACGCTCGACACTTGGGGAACTAACTTAGCGAAAGCAATCAATGGTGACACTCCTTCGACTTTCTATGTCGCAGTTGACGCCAAGAAACGAGACCGCCTTCGAACTCAAGGATTCTCGGCTTCTTACGGAACCGGCACGGATATTCTCACGATTACATCTTACGGTCGCTTTAAGGTTACTTACACGGCCGCTTCTCTCACAGCCGCAGAACAAACAATCAAAGCGATGTGTGGACAATACGGAGCTGTTGATATGGTTGTCCAAATGAACCCTCATATGCAGTACAACAAAGCACCTGCAAACTTGGGTTCGATTTTGCTTGGACACGAACTTTGGGGAACTAAGACCTTCGAGGACGGTGCTGAGCGATTGCTCAAGCTGTTAATTCGAGGCTAACAGAGGATGGTTAAAGCACGCACCTTAATTTTATTTACAATAACCCCCCCTACAAATGCCCAATAAAGGACCCGGACTCGTCGGCAAAATTGTCCTCCGCAAAGGTGGTGGTATTTTCGATGTTGATGGCAACGCTCTCTTCTCGTTTGATGAAGGCTTGACAATCATTGATCTTACCGTTACCGGAGATACAGTTCTTGGTGACGCTGTTACTGACACAACAACTATTACAGGTGCGACATCTATCAAATCCACAAGTGCTTTAGCTCTTGCTGTAGGCACAAATGGTGTAACTACTCCAGCATTTCAAGTCGACGCAGCTACGGCTACCGCTGTAACTGGTGTCAAGGTAAAAAGTGCTGCTGCTGCTGGCGGAGTCGCTGTTTCCGTTATTTCTAGCGGAACAAACGAAAATTTAACAATCGACGCAAAAGGTTCTGGAACGGTTACCATTAACGGTACTGCTACTGGAATCGTAGCTCTCCCGGCTGGATCAACAATCGGTGGTTCTGCTGTCTCTGCTCTTACGACAATCACATCAGCTTCTGCCAACGCTCTAACTGCTGGTAGGCAGGGCGCGACAAACCCAGCCTTCAATGTGGACGCTTCTGCTGCCACTTCGGTTACTGGCTTAAACGTTGTCTCTGAAGCTGCAGCTAGTGGTGTAGCTGTTTCTGCTATCTCATCTGGTGCTAACGAAAACCTCACTATTGATGCTAAAGGAAGTGGAACAGCAACAATCAATGGAACTGCTACTGGCAATGTTGTCCTCGGTGCTGCTGCAACTGGTGTCTCCCTAGCTGTAACTGCTGGTTTAACTTCTTCTGGCGCAACTGGTGCTGGTGTAGGTTATGCTACTGGTGCAGGTAGTGCTGTCACTCAGATTACAAATCGTTCAACTGGCGTAACAATCAATACCCTCGCTGGTACAATCCAAACAGATGTAACATCTCTAGCTGCTGGAGCAAGTGCAGAATTTACTGTCACGAACTCAACAGTAGCTATCGGTGATGTTATTGTTGTTTCACAGCAATCAGGTTCAGACCTTATTGCAGGTGTAGCAGGAACTACTGTTATCAATGTTGTAACTGTTGCTGCTGGTTCATTTGAACTCTCAGTAATCAATGCTTCAACGACTACTGCTGAAACTGGTGCAATCATCATCAACTTCGCTGTAATCAAAAGTGTAGCTGCTTAAATTTTTTCCTCTGGGGCTTGCGAGCCTCAGGGAAAGGATTTACAATAGGGGTAATTAACCCCAAATCTTATGAAAATATTTGTCAACAAATCGTGCGCCGGAGTGCTGGACGAGAATCAGAAACCTCTTTCTTACGCAGAAGTTGCGAGTAAAGTTTGTCTTCAGCAACCACCGCTAAATCAGCAAGGACAACCAGATGGTTTCACGCCTGACGAAATGACAAAGCGGATTAAGATTCAAGGAATTATCGACAAAGGTGGGAAAACGATTGAGTTAGAAGATGCTGATGTAGCTAAACTTTTGGAGTGCATCAATGCTACAAAATGGACAAGACTTGACAAAGACATTTTGCAATTCGTGGAAGATATGAAAGCTGATTTGACTAAAACGGATAAAATCCCTGCTGAAAAATAATTTATTAATTTTAACCCCCCTATAAAATGCCTAAAATCCAAAACATGAGCGGTTTAATCTCAATCGTCTCAGCTAAACGAGCTGCCGAAATGGTAGCGGCTAAAGAAGCTGTCTTGCTCGACGAGCCAGACATGGACGAAGATACTCCTCTCGATACTCGAAGGAATATCAAACTCAAGAAAGTGAGTAAATTAACTCGCGGAGAGTTGAACGCTCAAGCCGAGGCAGATCAAAGCGAAGTAGGTCTCAAAGGTGCGAAGAAACCAGCCAAGAAAAAAGTCGCTAACCTCGAAGAGTCCAAGAAAAAGGCTGCCGAGGCTACGGTGACAGAAGACGACGAATCTGCCACACCTGAGGAAGCGATGGCGAAAGTCGAAGCGGAAGCAAAAAAATAGCACGCCAATTTGGTTAAAGCACGCTGTTCTTTAACCTCATCGACATGTTACAACAAGCAATACCTGCGGGGGCAGAAAACGTAACCGTAACAGATACGGCTACTAGTCTCCTCGCTCTCATACGTACTGCCGCAAGCATTACGAGTTTTGAGTTTGACCCTGTAGTCAACTACGTTGTCTTACAGGTCAGTTCGGCGAGCGCAAGCGGTGTCCGCTATGCGTTGTCTTCTACTCCTACTGCATCAGCAGGAATAGAGATTACGGCTGGCAACTCTGTTTCAATTCCAGCGAGACCGGAAGATATTCTTTTGATTCGAACTGGTGCCAGTGATGCAACTGTTTCGGTTGAAGTTTTCAAAAGACAAGCAGGGTCTAAAGAATCTTAGTTTTTTACTTAAAATTTTATTATGAAAAAACTTTACATTTTTCTTCTCGCTTTATTGATGCTGGTTATTCCTGCTAGTGCTCTTGTGCCGACAAATTACACTCCGACCAACCAACAGTGGAATCTACTTAGCGGTATGCTAAAAACGCAGTACGGAATCAGTATCGGAGAAATAGCGGCACCATCCACTCCAGCGAGTGGTTTTGGTTCAATTTATTTCAAAGCTGACGGAAAACTATACTATAAAAATGACGCTGGGACGGAAGTAGAGGTAGGTTCTGGGTCTGGCGATGTGGTCGGTCCATCAAGTGCAACTGATGAAAACATCGCTGTTTTCGATTCCACAACAGGAAAATTGATAAAAGACGGAGGAAGCAAAATAAGTGATTTAGCCTTAGCAGATGACCTTTGGCTATTTCCGCCAATAGACGACTGGTATGACCCAACTGCTGGATTGCCAGTTACGCCGACAGTTGGTGACAGATACATATCC
The DNA here is from genome assembly GCA_964513975.1 of uncultured Candidatus Peribacteria bacterium. Taxonomy (GTDB): domain Bacteria; phylum Patescibacteriota; class Gracilibacteria; order UBA4473; family UBA4473; genus CAZVBV01. The sequence goes on along the minus strand of CAZEON010000005.1, from coordinate 26,885 downwards.
GAAGCAACTGCTAATGGTTGGACAGAAAATTATATTTACGAGTGGGATGGTAGTAATTGGGTAGAATATCCACCAGAAGAAGGTTGGATGATATGGGATTTACTTGGTCTTATTTACTATGTTTTCTTTTCAGGTGGGTGGATGGAAGTAGGTTCAGATTCTTTCCTCACTCTCGATCAGACAGCTTCTCAAACCATTGTCAACGGTCAGCCAATTTGGGACACTCTCACTGCTTCTGAATTAGTGTCGATGGACGCTAATAAAAAACTACAATCTTTAGCAGTAGCGACTTATCCCTCTCTGACGGAACTCTCTTATGTAAAAGGATTGAGTTCGGCGGTTCAGACACAAATAGGAAATAAGCAAGCAACGATTTCGTTTGGGACAGGCGTGGAAACTGCTTTAGGAGTGAATATTGGAAGCGCGGGTGCGCCAGTAGTATTTGATGGGGCTTTGGGGACTCCGAGCGGAGGAACTGCGACAAACATTACAGGATTACCTCTCACTGGTCTTGTGGACGATACCAGTACGGCTCTTGGAGTAGGAACGCTCGAACTCGGACACGCAAGCGACACGACTTTGGCTCGCTCTGCTGCTGGGGTTTTGGCAGTCGAGGGCGTAGTTATTCCTTCAATTTCCTCGACGAATGCTTTCACCAATAAAACATTCGACGCGAATGGAACTGGCAACGCGCTTTCGAATGTAGGTGTAGCTGATTTGGCTGATGGGACTGATGGTGAGTTGATTACTTATGACACGGACGGCAAAGCTACGACGATTGCGAATGGTGCTGTCGGGTATGTGTTAACTGGAACTGGTGAAGGTGCAGCTCCGACTTTTCAAGAGGCGGCTGGTGGCGGAGCAATCACAGGTGAAATCCGAATGTGGTCAACAAGCAGCGCACCGACAGACTGGCTAATTGCGAATGGGACTGCTGTCTCGCGAACAACATACTCCGCGCTTTTCGCGGTTATTAGCACGACTTATGGCGTCGGCGACGGGTCGACAACATTTAACTTACCAGATTTTAGAGGAAGAACACCGGTTGGTGTAGGCACAGGCGACGCATCCGATGCATCTGCTCACACACTCGCGGAAAAAGAAGGGGCTGAAACGCATCAACTTTCTGTAGCGGAGCTGGCTACCCATAGTCACGGATTAGTAAATTATCCGACGGTAGATTACGGCGGAACTGGCTCGGCAGGTGGTTCGCCAAGAGTCACGTCTTTAGCGGCTTCGTCAACTTCATCAGAGGGAAGCGGGACAGCTCACAACAATCTTCAACCCTCACTTTCAATAAACTTCATTATCAAAATCTAGAATGAAAAAATCTAAAAAACTCATCGCGGGAATTACTACCGTCGCAGTCGCAATCGCTGGCGCGGCTCTTTTGCCCCAAAAAACTCCTGAAGAGATTTCAATCGAAGCGCAAATCGAACAGCTTCAAATTGAGATGCAAGAGAAAGAGGAACGAGGAGAAGGGCTGACGATTACTTTGCAAAGAATAAACGAACTTAAACTACTTTTGAAATAATCGTGCAAACTATAGAACTTAACTAAAAATTATGCCTACTCCCACTAAACTTGATACCAATTTGGACAATCTCAGCCAAGTCCAAAAAGAAAAGGTCGCTGAAATTGCCAAACTCGATGCCAAAATAGCAGCACTAGAAAAAGACGAAAGGGCTGCGAAGGAAAATAAGAGAATCGCTTTGGAAGAGCAGGAAGGTATCGTCAAAACGAATAAGAAAACCTTGTTGGACATCACAGCCAACGAGGAAACTCTCGAAATCTCGCAGAAAGATAAAGTCGATGCAAATTTGGAGCTCAAAGGTTTAAAGAAAAATCTCGCTGAAAAAACTGTCTCAACTAAAAAAGCGATAACAAAACTTAACGAAGACCAAAGCAGAGAGCAGAAGAAGTTGGACGGCATCATCAAAAAGCAAACGGCTGACGAGGAAGCCTTTGAAGCAAAGATTAAAAAGCAAGCTGAGAAATTAAGATTACTCGTCTCAGACATTGGCTCGGCTGAAATAATCAAAGATGTTCAGTCCTTCATTGATAAAAGCGAAGAGGTCAAGAAAAAAATTGAAATCGGTAAAGGAAAAATAACTGAGGTAAACGCATCAATTTTAGAGAAGAAAAAGGAGCTTGTGGATATTGATGTGGAAGGGAAAAAGGAAGAGAAGGTTAAATTGACTGGTGAAGTGAAAGGTCTAAAAAAAGTCAAAGCAGAGCTGAAAGTAGAGAACGATGAATTGGCAGAAGAGCTGGAAGCAAAGGACAAAGAAATATCGAAAAAAGCTAAAGGTCTCAAAGATTTGGCAGGAGTCAAATTCAATCTTCAGTCTGATCAAGACAAAATAAGTCAAATATTCAAAATTTTGGGTTTAGACCCTGGTAGTATTTTATGATTAAAAAATTAATCTTAACGCTCTTTTCTTTTTTTTTCGCAACAGGTGCGTGTTTTGCTGATATTTATACTCCGACAGATAATCTTTGGACTCAAGCCGGGATTACTTACATCAAGCAAAACTCAGGGTTGAACTTGCTTATTTATGGAGCTAATAAATATCTAAACTTTGGCTCAACTTCTGGCGCAACTGGCTATGGCTTCAGGGACAACTCAGGTTCAATGGAAGTAAAAGATAGCGGAGGCTCTTGGAGTGCTTTTATGACTCCAACCTATATAGGCAATGTAGACATCACAGGAGACCTCGATGTCTCAGGCACTCTCACAGTCGGGACAATAGACGGAGGATTCACAACAGGTAGTGTCATCTTTGAAGGTGCAAGCGGACTGACGGAAGATAACGCTAATTTCTTTTGGGATGATACGAATGACCGTTTGGGCATCGGGACGACGAGTCCATCTTACGATTTAGATGTCGTTGGAACTTCAAGAACAAACAACAATTTATTGGTCGGTGCAACAACTGGCGAAGCTGGATTTATCGGGGCAGGAGATATTTACGCTCTCGATTCAATCAAAGCCAAAGGAGGGTTTTTCGCAGAAGCGCAGGCTTACGGAGCAGGTATAGAAGTTTTGAGCAATGGCAATACAAATATTTATGACAATGTAGGAGATGATGACGCGACTTTAACAGCATCCACTAAAACGATAACTGATTCTAACGCTACATTTGTAGCAGCTACATATGAGGGAGCATTCATGATTGTTTTAAGCTCAACTCCAAGCTACACAGGCGCAGTCGGAGAAATTATAGATGTTTTGGACACAACTCACATGGTAGTAAGTTTTGCCACTTCAAACGGAGACACCATAGTCGATGCAACTGCGATGACTTATGTGGTTTACAACAGACCAGTATTCTTCGCAGGAGATAATGGATATGTGGCAGCCACAATCGGCAACAATACAGACGCACAGTTTGGAATCAAAATTCCAGAAGGTAATGGATTTACAGGAGTATATATTGACGATATTGCAGGAGCAGACCAGCACCAAGCATTAACAATAGATGTAGACTCACAAGGTTATGACGGTATTGTAGGACTTAATGTCTTTATGCAAAATGCTTCTTCTACTAATCCATCAGACGGAGTATTAGAAGCAATGGTAAGCCTTGAAGGTAATGCGAACAATTATCTTAATAGTTCATTGAGATTTTTAGACTTTAACCTTATCGGAACTGGAACAGATAATGATGTTGATATAATGCACATAAATAATTTTCCTTTAACAAGTCATATAATTCATTCAGGTAATCCAAACGATTTAGAAAGAGCTTATTATGATGATGGTGATGGAACAACTATTGATTCAACAACTGCCTTTAATTCGACAGCAACAAATATAACTTTGTTCGAAAACGATAATTCAATTATATATATAGCAGGAGCAACAGACACAGAATTTATAAACATGGCTTTTGATATTTCAACTGAGAGCCAAAGAAATATAAATGCTGAATATTATTATTGTGATGGAGATGATAGTTGGAAAATCTTGCCTAGTGTGGTTGATACAACAAATGGATTTAAACAATCAGGTTCTATAAACTTTATGAATCCAGTTGATAGAGGACAATGTAATGAAGAAATTGACAGTACAGCTTTTGCAGATACAGACGCTAGAAGTTATATAGCCATTAAAAGAAGACGAAGCAATAATTGGGTTGGACAAAAACCTATAGAAAACTTAGTTAGTATTTCAGGTGGTGGTTCTTATCTTTATATGGACAGCTACGGACTGAAACCAGTCCCATCAAGCGGTGCGCCATACGCTTGCTCTGCAACCACAGCAGGAATGCAATATTACGACAGCTCTGATACTCATTTCTACGGCTGCAATGCAACTTCTTGGACACAATTAGACAACTAATGGATCTCAAAACTAAAATCACGACAAGCGTCCTCACCGCAGTGACGGCTCTCGGTGGCACAGTAGCCAGCGTGGAAGTACTCGCAGAGAACGGAGTGGACAATATCATCTCTGACCAAGTCGTCAGCTCACAGAGCGTTAAAAACACCCTCACGGTCTTAAAGTGGGAGAATGGCGACGAATTGAAAAGATTGAAAGAACATCTTAAACCACTCGCTAACAAAATAAGGAAGAACGAGAGGGTAGAAGTCCTCAAACTGGACGAATACTACGCACTTCTCGCCTTCGGAGCTGATGTAAATGTGGTGCTGGAAGGTGGAGGAAACGTAAAAGACCTCGTAAATAATTATTTATTTAATCAACTTTAACCCCCTATTATTATGGATAAAATCATCACACTTCTCGGTCAAAGGAGAATCTGGGTAGGAATCGTCAGCACTTTAGCTTTCTTCCTCCCAAGCATCGGAATAGATATTCCGGTTTTAACTGACTTGCTGACTGCTTTCGGTGGTGCAATCGCTAGTCTCATTGTTGCTGGTCTCGCTCTCTGGTCTTACGCTTTCCCAAAAAAATGAGTGAAACAATCAGACATCACATTTTAAAAATCACCGTTGCGACGGTCTGTATATCATTGTTGTTTGTCTGTGGGGTTACATGGAAAGCTGCAACGGCAAAAGCTATGAGTGATGCAAGAGATGAAACTCAAGATTCAAGAATAACATCACTGGAAACAACATTAAGCGGAATCATAGGAGAAATGAAGCTGATGAACACAAGCCTAATCCAAATCAAAGCAGTCCTCGGAGTTTCAGACATAGACCTTCCTCGTGAAGCCCTTAAACAATAAAAATGCCCCTCAGAATCAAAGTCGGGGCGAAAGCTCCTCACATCCGAGTCGGTGCGAATGCTCCGATAATCAAAATCGGAGTTCCGTCGCAGAAAGTCAGAATTCCTCAACCTACTAAACACATTAAACCTACAAAGTTTTTTATTCCCCCAAATAAACGCAGAAAAAACTTTGCCTAAACATGTTTCCATTCAAAAATTTTATTTATGAGTAATCTTACAATTTCCGAATGCCGTGACCTGCTAGACAGGGACTTGAGCTTTCGCACGTCCACTGGCGACGTGGGCTCCGACTTATTCGATGATTTTATAAATGAGATCGAAGACATCTATTTTGATTTAGATATCCAGGCTAATCCAAAGAAGTATCTCACAGCGACAGCAATCTCAACCGCGCTAAATCCAACTCCTCTGGCTACGGCTTACGATATGGACGTGATGGGTGCTGGGATATTCGAGGCGAACAGCGACGGAACTATCTCGGATGTGCCGACACACAAGACAAATCGAGGCTCAAGCGTTTCAGGCTATTTTATTGACGAGCAAACTGACGAGGATGGAGCGAATGTTGTCTGGACACCACCCTCAATCGCCGCAGCGGTAAAATGGGCTGTATTCGTGCCTTACAGGACGGTCAAAGCTGCTGATGGAACGACTACGACTCTTTTTCCATCAAGAAAAGCAGCGTTCATTAAACGAGCACTTCTCCGCTATTGGTCTTTGTGGAATCGTGGCAAAGACGGAATGCTCGCCGCAGCCGACTCAGAATTCCTAAATCAGTTAAAACACATCATCAGTAATTCCGCTGTTCAGAAGGAAGACGCTTCACTAAATTTAGATTCATTTTAATGTTTCCAACACCCCTCCCAAATGTCGCACCTCCAAAAGAGACAATTCAATCTGCCTCTAATCTTTCTGGTCTCAATCAAAGGGATTTCGCGAAACTGATTAAAAACGCGGTCTTCAAAATGACGAATCACTGGAAGTCTGGAATCGGAGAGCTGAGGAAAGCCCCCGGGTCTGATTTGGAATATGAGGTAACGACCGGGACGGATGCTGGGGATGCTCTTACTTTCTTGAAACCGTGGTTTCCCGGGTATCAGGTGTTTGCTTATGGCACAGTCCTAAAAGTCCGTGATACAATAGCAGGGACAACTATCGACGTAAAAGATGATTTCACAGCTGATGTTACAGACGGTCGAAAATATTCTTCTTATTTTTATGTTGCTGATGGTAATGATGGCGATAATATCGGGTATCTCAAGGCTACCTTAGCTTACGACACGCAGACTGCTAATTACACTGTCGGAAAGATACTCACAGGCGCGACCAGTGCGGCGAGAGCGGTAATAATTGCTGACGCTGATGGAGGAACTACTGGCACACTCACGCTGAGGATTCTCTCTGGTTCTTTTTCGGACGGCGAGGTAATCGCAGATAATAATTCTACCCCAGGCTCGGCGAAAGCTAATGGGACTTTAGCTGTTTCGTGGACTGAGATTGCAGATGCTCCGGCATGCGAGATACTTACGATTATTGGTGGAAATCGTCTCGGGACAGGTAATACTGATACTGATGTCTCCGAGGTGCATATCTCAAGGGTCGATCAACTTTCAGGAGTTCCATTCGCTCTGACCGCCGATTGGACGGTCGCTACTGACCCTGACTCTCCTTTCAAACAAACTTTCCCCGACGGTGGAGAGGTACAGGCTTTTGGAGAACTTGGCTCACAGACTGCGGTACTACTAGACGATGGCAAATTTGGCTTCAGAATCACCCAAGTGGATGTTTCTGGAACCGGACTTGTTCTCGATACTCCGATTGATTTTCAGAATATAGACTTTGGAGCATCTAGCCAAGCTACATCAACCAGCCAAGGCGTAATCTACGTCAACGAATCTGGTGTTTGGATTATGGCGAGCGGAGGACTGACAAAAACTCCATATTCTGCTGTGGATGACAGAATCTCTAGACCTCTCGGAAGAGAGTTTACAAAAGACTACACCTTCGTAGGAGCACGAATCGTGAAAGACGATGACAACGAACTATTATTAATCGCATGTCGGGATAATTCTTCGACCAATAACAAAGTTTTGGTCTATCACCTCGTCAAAGAACTTCGAGGATGGGCTGTTTGGACCAAGAATATCTCTTGTTGGCTAAAGGACGGAAAAGACATCTACTTTGGCAGCGCAAGCGATACTTCTGTCTCAAAGTTCGACTACGACCTCGGGGCTGATAATGACTTAGAAATTTACACCGAACTTGTCTTGGAGTGGAACTCCCCAAGTGAAAGCCTCGTCAGTCCTAAAATGGTCTCAATGGCGGGTAGACTTGGAAGCGAAACACAATTTGACTTTTCGATTGATGTTTTTGATAAAGAGTGGTCGTTTTCCAGTCGGATTGCTCTAAACGGAAATGCAGATACTGAATACTCGTGGACTACCTCGGGAGTCGGGGCAAGACTGCCAGCAGTCGGTAGTGGCGCAATAGGAGCCGCTGCGGTAGGTGGGCGGGGCGTAGGTGATGGAAGTTCTCTTATCCCGTCTCGTGGACAACGGAGGCTCGGAATGAGTGAATATCTACGAGTCAGAGGACGATTGACCTCTTTCGATAAATCTCAAAGTGTAATAAACTTATTCACAATATTCTTCGAAACAGCAGGACAGGCTGAAGCATCTAATTTAACTTAATTATCATGGCTGACAGCACAAGCGTAACCGACTTCAACATTGGACATTTTTTTAATGTTTCAACGGTGACCAATACAGTCTCCGCGACCGCGACTTTTGGAATTAAGATTACAAAAGCTTTTGTTGACAAAGACGGAGCTGTAATTACCGGGAATTTCTTCTTAAACATTCTCGATCCTGATAATAATAAAGTCGAAAGAATCTACGTTCCTGCTTCTGGTGTTTCTACCGACGGTCTGACAATCGGAGTTGAAACGACTGGTGAGGTTACGAGAGGACTAAAACCAACCGGAAATGATGTTGATAATGGCTCTTCGACTTATTCATTTAAATTAAGATCAGGAATGATTGTGGCAGCAACGATGGATCCGATTATTATTACAGAATTTCAAAGAGCTTTGCTGGCTGAGATATCTTGCAAGATCAAGTTCGGAGCAAATCCAACCTTCGACGCTGGAATATCAATCGCGCCAAACACCTACGCAACAGTCGCCGCGCGAAACGCTGACATCCCCTCACCATCTGACTGGCTTTTTGCCGGAGTCGATGATACTGGAATGACCTACTACAACCCAACAACAGTTCAGTGGGAAACTCTCGGCTCTGAAACCCCAACCCCAACCGCAACAAATGTAGTTCAAGGCAAAGTATATAAAGCATCAGTAGCAAATCAAGGAGCGCAAACAGCTGGTGTATATGCCCTAATGGCAGAGAATCTCGTAAAAACAAGTAGCGGAGCAGCAGATGAAAATAAAGTGCCAGTGCTAAACGCAGACGGAGACATAGAAGATGGTTTTATCCCAAGCACAATCGGTATTACAGGTGAAATAAAACTGTGGTCAACCGCATCTGCTCCGACTGGGTGGCTCATCGCAAACGCTGCTGCGGTGTCTCGGACAACTTACGCTGCTCTTTTCGCAGTCGTCGGAACGACATACGGAGTCGGCGACGGCTCGACAACTTTCAACCTGCCTGATTTCAGAGGAAGAACGCCGATTGGGGCTGGGACGGGCGATGCAGCGGATGCGACTGCTCACGCCCTCGCTGATACAGAAGGAACTGAAACTCACCAGCTTACTGAGAACGAAATGCCATCGCATACTCACGATATTACGCTAAAAGGGATTGGTGGTTCTGGCGGTCAATCAATTTATTCATATGTTACAGGAGATGTTGCCATAACTTCTGATTCAAAAGGAGGTGATGCAGCTCACAACAACCTCCAACCATCCCTCACAATCAACTTTATTATCAAGACTTAAACAACTTAATGCTTAATCTATACCAATCACGAATAGGAGAATCATCCCTCACTTCGGTGAGAGAACAGCGGATGATTTTCCTCACGCCGGAGGAGCAGCGAGCCATCAACAGAGGCTCTGCTGGACTCTCAAAAGATGGAGATCAAAAGCTGCTCGGAAGTTTAGGGTTTTTCACAAACAAAACAACCGGAGCGATAAGTGATAGAAGTGGGACGCTTTTAAACAAACCAGCCATTGAATCCGCAGCGGAAATAGTAGAGAGTCCAGTAGCAGTTCAAACCACCGCAACTAGATTAAACGACCTCCAAAACCGAGCCTCAGCCCCCGGTGTCTCACAAGCAGAAAAAGAAAGACTCGAAACCGTCATTCGTGGACTCAACGCAGAAACACCCGAACAGACCGCAAAGACTCAAATGTCCGACGCACAATCTCAAGCAGAAGCAGCCCGAATAAACAGAGCAAAGAGGGAAGAAGACATCCGAACAAAAGAGGGTGAAGCTGGCAGGATGATCGAGAGAGGACAGGGAGCACTCCTACAGGCTAAAGGCGGACGAGAAGGTGTCCAGTCCTCCACAACCGCAGGAATCATCGCAGCATCAAAAACAGGAGGAGAAAAACTACTCTCCCAAGCAATCTCCGCCGATCCTGAAATCAACAGACTAAACGCGATTGAGAGCGGAAACATCGCCAAAGTCAACGCTCTTTCAGAAGCCATAAAAACAACAAGATTTGATCGTGCTGAAGATGTCCTCGCGTTGCAAGATCAATTTGAAGACCTCCAAAAAGAACTAACAGCTAACGCCACAGACAAAGCATTAAAAACAATCACCCAACTAGGCTCATCAGTCGCTCAATTCGATGTGAATGATTTTGTCGATTTCGCAGTCGCTCAAGGACTCGACCCAACAGTCGCCAAAGCAATTCACTCGGACAATGTAGCTCTCGCCCTAGCTCAAAAGAGCAAAGACGAAACAGCAATCCAACAGGCAGAAGCTACTCTCCAAAAAACCCTAGCAGACATTGCTCAGGTCGGAGTAAGCGATACAGATAAAACGGTAGCGGCATTACAGCGACTCCTAAACGCTGGTACGATCACACAGGAACAATTCAGTGCGGCGGTCCAAGAAGAAATAGGGATTGGCGCAGATCCGACAAAGCTCGGATTCACAACTGTTAACGGTAAATTATACTCTACCGATCCAAAAACAGGCAAAGCCACTTTAGCCGCAACTGACGAAAACAATAACCCAATCGCTCCAGCATTCAGTCAGGTAGGGAATGGTCAAATTACTTATAATTACGGATCTGCTAGTTTGAATGCTGGTGATAATCCTTTATTGCAAAATGGTAAATTTGGAACTCCGGGCATAGATATTGATGGAAACACTGGCGATGTTATTCAAGCATTTGTGAGTGGCACGGTTACTTCTGTTGCCAATGATAATGGATATGGGAATCAAGTTATTGTTACAGACGAACAAGGAAATCAGCATATGTACTCTCATCTTCGTGAAATTCCTGAATTTCTCGCAGAAGGTCAAACTGTTACTGACGGAATGGTTCTAGGATATATGGGGAATACTGGATCGGTATTCGGAATTGAAGGTAATCGTCCAGGCGCAGGAGACACAGAAACAGGAAGTCATCTTGATTACCGGATTAAAGGGCAGCCAGTTATGCAGCCAAATGGTCAAAGCTCTGCATGGATTAACCCAAATGTATTTATAGCCAATAAGCCAGTTGACTTTAAAGAAGAATTGATTCCACTTTATAAAAAGTTTGGAACAGAAGGACTAGCCGCAGCTGATTGGACCGCTATCGACAAGATGGGGATTTCACCAGAAGACTTTGCGAAACAAGCTCTTGCCAGCGCAACTACATCCGACGAAGACCAAGCGAGGATAACATTTGCCGAAGACTTGATAGAGAAAGCTCAAGTTCTTAAAAACTTCAAAGCTCTTGCAGCTAAAAAAGACAAATCAACATTTGGTATTCCGGGACTTGGTGGTGAACTCATTGATCCAAGAACTACTGCTGCTCTCGCACCATTTGGTCTTACATTACCGTTTTCAGAATCAAGAAACTTCAAAGTAGCTTTTGATGCTTTCATCTCAAAACTATCTTTAGACAATTTAGTTCAATTAAAATCTCAAGGTGCAACATTCGGAGCTTTGTCTGACAACGAGTTAAGGTTTATTACAAATGCTGCTTCTAAATTAAATATTGGTATGGGAGAAGCTGATTTCCAAGAGGAGTTAAGCAAACTTATTTTAATATTTGAGTCAGCTATTCCAAATTTAGAACGCTCATCACTTGCAACCGGGACAGAAGAAACACCAACAGAATTTGCAGATAATTTTGTTGATAATTATCCAGTATCTAATCCGCAATTCTTTGGGTCTGAACCACAGAAAGAAGAAGCTGCTCCTAAAATTCAACCAACTACATAATGCCAACAATACAACAAATTCTCGACGATGCAAAAGCAAATCCTAATACCCCCCAAGCTACACAGCTTAGAGAAGTGATAGAATCTGGTGCTTTGGATGAAAGAGCCGCTGTAGAAGGTGTGCAACTTCCTGGACGACCGAAGCCAGCGGTTCAAAGAAAACAGATAGAATCTGGCGCAGAAAAGAATATTTTTCAAAAGGCTGCTGCTGGAATTTCTGAATCTTTTAAGTCTGGACAGGAACGATTAGTCAAAGGAGCTGAATTGATAAGTGATGATTCTGGTAAGCCATTTGTACCAGGGAAAGAAGAGATCAACACTGATGTTCTCGGACCGCGCACACTCGAAGGTTTGAGAAAACAGCCTGATTACGCTGATAATTATTACGAAACTGGTGCTGATGCTTTACCTGAATTTGAAGCGTTCGCTGCTGAGAAAGCGTTACCAGCGGGTACACAACCAGGAAGAGCCAAAGATGAAGGTGCTTTGAATAGAAAATTTGTTGGAGCAACAGAGGCTGCTCTTGGTGCAGCTGAGGTAATCTTTTCTCCTCTTATTGGAGCTTTTGGCGCAGCGGTACAAGACATATCTGGTGAAGTCATGAAAAATGTTAAAAACGATCAATTTGAGTGGTATCTTAAAAAAGGAGCGACAGAAGAAGAAGCCGGAGAAGCTGTTGAGTCTGATTTGAAAAACCTAGAAACAAAATTCGAGCCAATAAAAGATTTTATTGAAAAACATCCTGGTCTTGTTAATACAGCAGAAATTGGTCTTTGGTTGTGGACAGGTGGAAAGTCAAAAGCAGTTGCATCATCCGCAGAGAAAAAATTATTGAAGTTAGGAGATGATTTATTGCCACCACCAGGAGGTCCAAGTGGAAGTGGTGCTGTTGCTGATTTTAAACAATTTGTAAAAGAGTTCAGACCAATCACAAAAGCCGAAGCAGTCGTAAAAGAAACTGGCTTTATCCAAATCGGAAAGCAGAAAATCCCTACTTCAAAACCAACCGTGTCAGGTGGGATTCTCCAGAGTATGCACAAACCAATTCCTACTAAGGCACAGGCTTTTGCTGAGTCGTCTGGTAAACCAATGGGTGAATGGCTTGTGGAAAGAGGAATTATTGACACTCCCGAGAACACAGTTAAGAAGCTTTTTGATAGATTTACAAAATCCAAGTCTCAAGCTGATATTGGATTTGAGGCGATTCCTGGCAGATTCCAAGACCCTATTTTGTCTAAAGTTGCAAATGAACTTTTGATCCTAGAAAGAGAGATTGCTAAAAAAGGTGCTGCATCGGCAGATAAGAAATTTATTGAACATCTGGCAAATAGTCTTCAAGAAGGAGGACTTACAATGCCAGAGATAAACTCTCTGAAAAGACTTTATGGTAGAAAAGTAAAAACTGAGTTTGTGAAAGATTCGACAAAAACCAGTACAGAAATTCAAGCTAAAACTAATGTAGATAATAGTTTAAGGAAATGGCAATCAGGAAAAGCAGAAGAATTAGGATTTGATGATCTGGCTGCCATCAACATAGAAACAATGCAGTCTCGGGCAGTAATGGATGCGATAGGTGAAAGATTCTTGCGAAAGCAGAGCAACAACGCGGTTAGTTTAACTGATTGGATTGTTGCATCTGGAGGTGCTGCTAATCCTGCTTTCTTTGGTGCTTTGTTTGGAAAAAAACTTGTAAGTGCGGATGCGTTTCAAGCTCTCTTCGCAAAAGCATTAGCCAAAAAAGCAACGGTCGGTGAACCAGCAATAACTTCTCTCGGTGTTATTGAAAGAAAGGCAAAAATTCAGGAAGGTGCAGCAGCTATTCGCGAAACCAAAAGTGCCACCCAGCCAGTCCTACCCCGAGAAGGAAAAATCCTAGAAAAGCCATCGGATGTAAGTGTAACCAAGCCAAAGTCTTTTAGCAAGGCGGGAGCTGCCGAAGTGCCAACTAGCTCACAAGTAAAAAAAGCAGCACAAACTAAACTTGACGCAAACTTTGATGAGATGGTCGAAGAATCTATCAAGAAAAACGGTAAGATTTCTAGCGCTGACAGTGATAAAAACTTATTCAAAGATGTAGGTTATGATGGCACAAATGCTGAATCAGTACATCAAGTGTCAAAAGAAATAGCGAATGAAACATTCAAGAGAAATCTGAATAGAAATCCAGGGAAATATGGAGTTCTTTATGCTGGCGGTAGCGGATCTGGAAAAACATCTTCGATCACTGCCGTTTTACCGGATAATCTTAAAAATGCTGCTGCGGTTTATGATGGTAATTTGTCGAAGCTTTCTTCTTTTAGCCAAAAAGCATTTGCTACCAAAAAAGCAGGCAAAGATCTTCAAATAGTGTACGTTTATCGAGATCCATTGGATGCTTGGGAAAATGGAGTGATCGCCAGAATGCTTGGGACCAGAGAAACAGGCAGAGTTGTCCCAGGTAACATATTTGTTGGAAATACTCACGGCGCATTTGATGTAGTAAAACAAATCCCAGAATCACAAATGGTTGTTATCGACAATTCGCTTGGAAAAGGAAAAGCTGCTAGAATGGCAGCTGGTAAGTTTGATAAAATTAAAATGCAATCTCCAGAACAGATGAAAAAGGAAATCGATGCAATAACTAATAAATATTATGACCAAGGAAAAATCACCATCGAACAGCGAGACGCTCTCCTTGAATGAGATAAAAGAGATGCTGGCCAAGAATAAAAAACCTGACGGTGGTTTGTCTGCTCAAGCAGCTATTGACGGTTTGAATAAGTCTGTTGCAGAGGGGAACTAATCCCATTCTCCGCTTCGTCGTTTTACGGATCGTGTCGCTATGAAGTTCAAAGAAGCTAAGATTACTTCCGGATCAATACCGTGTTTTTTGGAACGATCCCTAGATCCTTTAGAAATTTTAGGATTGTGGGACAGCAGGTGCGCGATGTTGTTTCTTGTTTTCATTGGTAAAGTTTTTTCATTGCCACGATGGACTCGCCGCAACAGTTTGAAATATAGTAACCGATAAAGTTTTTGTCTGCGAATGGAGAGAAGTAATCGCTTGAGCTTCCGACGAACCAAAGTCCAGTCAGCCCTAGGCTGTTTTTGCTTTCGAGATTTAGTTTTTCAGGATCTTGTTTTGCGAAGTCGCCTTCAACTGGCATCACGCAGTCAACCATTCCGTCGAAACTACTATTCATTTTTATAAACAAGTTGTTGTTTTTGGCTTCTCTTTTGATGAAGCTCTTGATTGTGGCTAGGGTGATTTTTTTAAGCATCTTGGTTGGGGATTAAGAATTAAGCCGTTTGAGTTCTTCGATAACATTTTTCGCAGCGTAGCGACCATTGGAATTTAACATCCGCTGCCATGCTTTGTTGTAGGGAGACCAACGAAAACCGCGAGATTTTAATATTGTCCGAATCTCCTCCGCTGGTTTTCCGTCGAAGATGAATCTGATTCTGTTGTCGTCTTTGTTCTCCGTCAGTTTGTAGCCTTCGCCTTCCACGTCTTCGTTTTCCACAATCTGAGTTTGCTTTTGCAGTTGCTCAATCCGCTTTTTTACGCTCCGAATGTTCGCGCTGTCGCCAAAAAAATAATAGGCGCTGATTCTTTCGGGTGGAAAAGCGTAATAAGTCCGTTTGTTTAGCATTTCGGTAAATACTTTTTTGTCGGGGTTGTCGTCTTCCATTGCCTCGACTTCTTTTAACGCGTTTTCGAGTGTTTTAAATTTCCTCAATTTGCCGTTGTATTTTTTCATATATTCCGCCGTCTTCTCCAGTCCTTCCAGCTTCTCTTTTAATTTCCTGACCGCTTCGGGATCGTCCGAGCTAATCCCAGCCTTGCCGACTCCCTCGGCTTTTGCTTCGTAGTGTTCCGCCTTTTCTCTCTCTTGCACGGATTTACCAATTTTCCCAGTTGCGCGGCTTCTAAAGGCTCTGTCGCCTCGCTCGCTATGATGTCCGACGAGGATCGGCTGCCCGAATGGGATTTGGTCGAGCGCTTTCCAACCTTCACGTGAAAGCCTGTCTGCTCTCGTGGTGAGTGCCGCCGCGGTCTGCTCGTATCGCTCCTTCCGCGCTTGTTGTTTTTCTTCGTAGTGGTTCATATTAGTAAAATTAATTAATAATCCAGGGCTTGAGTCCAGGAGTTTCGGTCAAAGGTCGATAGACTCCCTTTGTTTTGAAGACTAGCGGTCGAGTCAGTTTGTTGAGTTTTGCTGTTAGTTTTGCCTTGATATTGGTGATAGCTTTTTTGAAATCTCGCTCGTGACATTTCCTTATTTCACCATCTATCTTGTTGATCTCGGCAGGATTAATATCCGCCGTGAGCGTGAAGCAATCGTAGAATGTAAGTGTAGTCATTTTGGTGAGGAGTTAAAGTCCGATGAAATTGGCGAAGTTATCTAACACTTTGATCTTTTGCGTTCCGTTTGCCGTTCCGTATTGTTTTGCAATGCCTGTAAATTCTCCCTTCTCTTTTTTGCAGAACTCTAAGAACTTTTTTTCGAGGGGCTGGTATTGGAAGCCCAACATCTTGAACACTTTGTCGGCGGCGGTAGTATTTTTGGTAGTCATTTTTTATTAGTTAAAGAATTAAAAAGAACAGAAGTCAAGTGACTCGTTAAGGGGGAATGAGGGGAAGCACGGTTAAAGTATATCAGATTGCATATGCAAATGCAAGTGTATTCTAATAAAATCAACATTCTGTCAAGACGAATTGCATATACAAAAATGCACTTATGAAATAGAGTCTGGCGCATGAATAAGAAAAATAGAATTTACCGCGAGGAGGATTCTCACTACGACGCTGTAAAACAAGCGGCGGAATCTCTCGGCATGAAGATAAGTTCAGTCACTAGAATTTTGTTGAAAATGTTCGCTGAAAACCCTAAAATGATTCCGTTAGATAATCTTTCCGATAGTAAAAATAACAGCGCAAAGCGCAAGAATGTGAAGCGGAAAAGCAAATGCTAATCCGATTATTACAATCCAAAATAGACATCCAAGCCAATCATTCATACTAAAATTATCTCACGATTTTAAAATAAAGCAAATGCCACCAGTCAGAAATTCCGACGAGTATAATCTAGCGCCGATGTGCCAGCGGAAAGTTTTAGCACTTTTGGAAGAAGCAAAAACTGAATTGCCTAATTTGGTAATTTTTGAAACTCGCCGATCAGTAGAACGACAAGCATATTACTATGGGCTAGGACGCTCAAAATGGGCTATGATGCTTGCGTATCCAACCAAATCAGAATATTGGAACTACGCAGCACCAAACTCTCCAAAGCGCACATGGACGACCTATTCTCTCCACCTCACTGGCAACGCTGTTGATTTTTGTTTCGATTACGGAGACGGATATTCTTGGAATGGAGATTGGCAGAAACTCCGAGAACTTGGGAAAAAACATAAACTGCAATCTCTCTACCCATATGAGAGCGCTCACCTACAGCATAATAAAATTTATGATTTAACTCTCAACCTCATGGAAGATACCGAAAAACTCGCAGGAGAACTTTGGCAAGAAGGGGACAAGATGCAGCTAGAAGGGCAGCGACTAATCGACAAAAGCGTCGAGATAAAAAATCGCGCTCATCAAATTGCCGAATCTGCGCGTAACAGCTAGGCTGTCCAGCCAGAACATCTTCGACCGGATAATTCAGGTTCTTTTCTGGTGGCTTTGTCTTTGTGGAATAGTCGCTTTTTTTTAACTAAAAAAGCCCTGCGCACTCAGCAGAGCTAATTTAGAATTTAACCACTTTCTTGACTACATTGTAACATAAAAGCGAGTTACGTTTTCTAGCCAAATTTTACTGCGATCTCCGCCTGTCCACCTAATCGCGTCTGCGAGAGTCGGGAATCCTCCGTATGATTTCCTCCAGTTCCACTTGAAACTGGCGTAGGATGCGGCTACTGTGTCAAATTTGACGAATTTGCCTCGTTCACGAATTCCAAAACAATTATTGTGAGTAATTCCGACTCCTCGGGTGCAGTCCCCTGTCTCAGCTATTGCTACTGCCCGAGAGAGGCGATCGAGATCGACCGCGCCCGCTCCTCGGCTATTTTCATTTCCTCCTCTCTGAGACTGATAATCGTTTGGTTGACTTTCGCTAATTCGACTTCCGCTTCCGACAGTAAAACTTCCGCCGTGTATTTTTGCGCTAGGTAATTTGACTTCACGATTCTCGCATCCGCTTGCTCCACATGAATATCTTGGAGCCGTAATTCCGCTGTACTGCCATTCGCGAGCAAAGAGGGCAGGAACAAAAAGCAAACAGCATACAAAGCTAATGCCAAAATTACTCCTGCGATTATTTCTTGTTTGCGGTTTTTGAAAATCCGCTTCGACTGGTTTCCGAGATTTTGTGTTGGTGTGTTTTGCATGATTCATGGGGTTAAAAATTAAGTAAAAAAGGTTTATTATCAACTTAATTTTAGCTATGGCGGAATTAGTATTAGTTTTGTTTTTAGCATTATTAGTTTTGGTGTGCTATAATTTTAGCACAGATAGTAAACGATTGCAAGTGTATTTTCTTGACCACAGCAGCACAGCAATTAGAATACACCCAATGAATAAGCGCACGCTAAATCACGCAGCTTGGACACTGAATCACCAGCTCGACGAAATCGGAATTATGATTGCGGTACTTGCCCCGATTATTTTTTCGATTTGTGTTGCGGCTAACCACGCTCTCAAAAATGCCTGAAGTCCCACCTTGCTCTTGCGGATCACGCCGATGGCGAGTGCTCAAAAAAGGCAGAAAATGGAAATGTAAAAAATGTTTCATAATTAGACATGAACGAAAAAAAGTTAAAAAATCTCGTTAGAAAATTCGTAGGCGCACCAGTATTTACCAAGAGGAAAATTAACTTCAACCAACCAATATTTTATAAACGCAAAATCTCATGACACCACAGGACTACATCGATGCAATCCGAGCAGCCGCAATCGCACTGGAGGAAGAAGGAATAATCATGCCCCAAGAGACTAAAGAGCTCAATGCAATCGCAAGGATGGCAGAGGAATCAATGCAAGATGAAGCCCGCGACGACGCTCTGGCGGACATTGAAGGTCGAAATAATCCTATAACGGCATGAAAATCATCTCCAGAAACTTCCCGAAAATGCGCGGCGATGTAAAAGTCGATTATCTTTTTCAGACTTTTGAAAACATCCACGAACTCGCGAAAATGCGCGGCGGTGTAGTCGGAAAGCTCTGCACCTTTTTGAGCGATGTCTATAAAAACGGAATACCGGAAACTCAAACCAAAAGCATCAGCGAACTTCCGCTGCTGATTTGCAAATCAGAAAAGAGACCAGACCAGATAACATCAATCGCCGCCGAAGCAAATGCACGAGGAAACGGAAGGCAGCAGCACGATGTCTTGCAAAGCTATTTTTTAGATAATGACAGATTCACGATCGCCACCGAAACACCAGTTTGGCGTGACGGAGTTCTCGGACACATCGACCTTATTAGAATAGCTGATGATGTAGTTGAGGTTTGGGACTACAAACCAGACGCTCATCGGGAGACAAAGGCAGCCAGCCAAATATTGAGATACAGAAACTTTTTAGCAAAATGCACCGGAATCCCACTGTCGAACATTCAAGCAGGATACTTCGACGAAAAAAACGCATATTTCCTTAAATTTTAAAAAATGAATGACAAAGAAAGTCTCGTAGTCTACGAGCCTAAAGTAATCTCGACAGAAGAAGAAGCCGGGAAGACACTAGCGAATCAATACTTCGCGGAAAACAAAGTCGGAGATTTTACGAAGGTCCCGCGAGAAGTAAAACTAGCCTTGCTCCAAATCACACACCCGCGATTTATAAAAAAGCGAAAAGTCGCCGCAGTCCAGATTCCATACATCGACCACTTCTACGCTGAGAAATGTTTGAACTTTATTTTTAATTTCGAGGTGAGTTGCGAAATAATCTCAAAAGAATTCATCAAACAAGAAAAAGGAACTGAAGCAGAAGTTCAGATGAGATTTACTTTTGGGACCGGAGAAAAAAAAATCACTCGCGATGTGTACTCATCTCATAAAGGATTTCCAAACCCAGCCACTACTCGCGGAGATATTCTAAAGTCGGCAATCTCAAAATCATGGAGCGTAGTAGCGCGGACATTCGGAGTCGGAACGAATCTCGCCGCAATGGAACAGAAAGCTTATGCCAGAGTAGCCAAAAAAGCACCACCTAAACCAGCCGAACCCAAGAAGGCTGTAGAAAAAGCTTGGGACAAAGTTTAACCATGAAAAGATGACTGAAGAAATACAACCACCATCGATTGAATCACCTGATAGTAAAATAATTTGCCCGACTTGCAGAGTTGGCAAAATAGATAAACCCAAGAACAGAGATAATAAGTGGTTTAGAGGACTAGGAGATGAAGATTTATGGAGCGCATACAGCCATGTTTTAAAGCTTAAAGAAGATGGAACTTGGTCAATTCCGATTAGAATATCTTCTTTTTACAGATGTAAGGAAGAAAATTGTGATAATAGAAAATTATTTGGAATAAATCTAGGAGGATATGACGAAAAAGGGTTTTCTCATGGAAGCTTTCCGATGGTGAGTAAAAAATATCTTAGAGAAAATTTCAAATTCATATCAAGAGAAACTGGTGACACCGTAGTTTTAAAAATCTCTGACCAAACCACACTAAATAATCTTTAACAACTTACCTATGTCCAAAATCCCTTCCTCAGATGAGGCAACCAAAGAACTCTCGGAATACGATCCGCAGATAAAGACAATCATCGCTGCCGCTAACGCCCTCAAAGTTACGAATGAGGAAGAAAGCCAACACGCAGCGAAATTCCTCGGCGACCTCAAATCCGAAACTGACCGACTCGAATCAAAACGAAAAGAACTAACCGTCGGACTCAACGCTACGCTAAAAGTAATCAACAACGGAGCAAAAGTAAGATCAGAACCACTCAAGCAAGCAGATAAAATCGTAAAAGCGAAACTCGGAACTTACCTAGACGAGCAAGCAAGGATAGCCGAAGAAGCCGCAGCTAAGGTTCGCGACGAACAGGAAGCAGCCGAAAAGAAAGCGATGGCAAAAGCAGCCGCGGCGAAGAAGGCAGGAGACGATGAAGCCGCCAAAAAAGCGACAGAGGAAGCAGAGGAGATAAAAAATGTGGAGCCAGAGGTAGAAGCTGCTCCAACATCAGTGCGAACCGATGCGGGGCTTGTAAGTAGCAAAAAAGTTTGGACTTTCGAAATCGAGGACGAAACCAAAGTCCCGGACTCATTCAAAATCGTGGACGAAAAAGCGGTCCGCAAATCAATCGCAGACGGAGAGAGAGAGATACCTGGAATCAAAATTTTCCAAAAAACTCAAATCGCCACTCGATCATAATACTTAAACCAAGTAAAAAGCGAATCGAAGAAATTAAAAAATCAATCTAACCCCTTTATTATGATTACAAAAACCTTCAAAGTCGGAGATCAAGTAAGAATAAACTGGGAAAAGTCGAATTATGAATATTCTGAAAATTATAAATATACCGGGACAGTATTTAATATTTATAATGAAGACTATTATGAAGTCAAAGGGTTTCTTCGTGATGATCCAGAATATAGCTTAAGTTTTACATCAAAATACCTAGAACTTATTAAACCATCTAACTCCAAAACTACGAAATCGAAAAGCTCAAAACCCACAATCGAAGTAATCCAAGACAAGGTAATTAAATTTTCAGACAGTGCAACAAAGTATTATAAGGATGAAATTGAATTAGCGTTTTCTGTAGTAAAAAATCCTCAAGCAATAACTAGATGTAAGCTTACTCCTATGCAAGCTCTCGGACTAGCCAAGAAAATCCGTCGAGAAGTAGCACGTCATAAAAAACTCAAATTCTAATGAGACTCCCTACACGAGAACATTACGCCCAACCGCTCGTAAAGCTCAAGCAAATCAGAAATTTCTACGCCATGGAACGAGCCAAGAAATTAAATGAGCTTGATGTATTCGGACTTACCAAGCAAGTAATTATGGGAATGGGCATGGAAGCCGAAGCGATAATTACGGAACTAAAATTCAATCAAGATTATGCACGAAAAAAGACTTAGAAAACTTTTAACCAATTTCGATATGACCCCATCTCAACTCACAATGCTCTGGCTCATCAATCAATCTCCTTGCCGTCCGTCTGACCTAACAAAAGAGGTTGTCGGCACAAAGTCGAATGTCTCCCAAAGGCTAAACGCAATGGAGAGCGAGGGACTGATAACCAGAGGAAAGTTCACCTCAGACGGTCGCGAAACTACCGTAAAAATCACGCCAAAAGGGAAAGAGCTTTTGAAAAAATCAAAGGTGGAACTTTCACGATTTGAACTCTCTGCAAATTTAACTTTGTACAATAAACTAACCGAGGCTGTTAAAAGGCTTTAAAATGAATAAATTCGAAATATTAATCTACGGAATGTGTATCGGTGCTGTGGTAACTATCGCGCTGATGTGGTCAGGTTACATTTACTTCAAATGAGTGACGACAAAAAAAGAACGCTGAGACAAAATCGTGCTTTGCACCTCTACTTTACGATGGTTGCCGACGAGTTGAATGACGCTGGTCTCGACATGAAGAAAGTTTTGAATCCTGGAATCGACATACCCTGGAACGGTGCGTCGGTAAAACATTTTCTTTGGCGGGCTATTCAGAGAGTTCAAATCCAAAAAAAATCCACTACCGAGCTCACGACTAAAGAAATTGACATTGTTTTCGACACACTCAACCGTCACCTCGGCGAGAAGCTTGGCATCCACACTCCGTTTCCTTCAATCGAGGAAATCATGATTCAAATGCAAATTAAAAAATGACATACACTCCCGGCGAGTCAAGATGAAATACTTTATTAAGGTTTAAAATTTGGTTAAAATATCCATACTTAACTTTACTTACCTTGCCAGCTCCAACAAAAGAACAAATCATGGATGCGCTTCAAAGCGTGTTTTTTAATGATTTGGAGTTTCTTGAGGAGGTAAATAATTTCACATACATGCGCAAAGCCCAATTAAGGAAGCGCAAACTTAACTAAAAAGAAAGTGCCACGACCACGCAAAAATAATGCCGAATATTTCTCTCACGATAAAGACATGAGAAATGATGAGAGGATGCTCGCCGTACGCAATAAGTTCCAGCATGTCGGTTATTCAATATGGAATATGATTCTTGAAAAACTAACAAATGCTGAAAATTTTGAGTTGAAATATGATAATAAAAGTTTGGAATTATGGTCAGGAGATTTCCAGTCGGTACTCGGTGCCGAGATCAAAGAAATCGTCGAATATTTTATTGATCTTGAGTTGCTTATTGAAGAAGACGGCATGATTTTTTCTCCAGAATTAAAAAAGAGATTACAACCTGTTTTAGATAAACGAGAAAGAGCACGCCGTGATGCTGAAGACCAGAAACGCGATGATGATGGTCAATTCGCTACCGATAACCCCGATGATTCCGATGTTCCTGTGGCAGAAACACCACAAAGTAAAGTAAAACAAAGTAAAACAAATAATATTAAACCTACCACCTCCCCCGAAGCGGAGGAGTTGACAGTTTTTCTTTTTCAGAAAATACACGAAGTAAATCCCGCGTTCCGTTTCGATGAATCGGTGATGAAACGAAAGATTGCTACATCCGCCGGCGACATCGACAAAATGCTGCGGATTGACAAGCGCACACGAGATCAAATCATGGTCGTGATTGATTATGTTTTTGGAGGTGAGATTAACGGAAGAACATTCCCGGGAGATACTTTTTGGCAAACAAATATCGAAAGCGGACTTAAATTAAGAAAGCATTTCGTGCGATTAGTTGGTAAAATAGGGGTAGATGTGAAAAAAGAGGAGGAATCTAAAGGATTATCAATTAGGCAATAAACTACAATTTAATTTATTATTATGTTTAAAACATCAGACACACCGACCAAGTTTATGAACCAACTCACAACAAATCTCGTAACTCACCGACTCACAGTAGAAATGGGAGGAGGAGAGAAGAAGAACTTTTTACTGAGCAAAGCTGAGGCTAGACAAATTCAAGCAGGGCTGAATAATAAAGCACTGCAATTTTTAGATATTGGAGATGAGTCATTTCCAAAATACGGATGCAGACTTGCAAAACTTTCAGAACTTGAATTGAAAAAAATGGCGGAAACTTTCGTGGACTACTGCCACGAGCATGTCCACGCTGCTGAGGTGGTGGAAGGAAAAACGCGGACTATTTTCATCCGCAAAAGGATGAGGCAATTCAGCGACAGCCGCGAGGAGATTTTGGATGATGAGCGCGGGTATTATTTGGATGGTGAATTTATTAAAATCAAATGAAAACACTTACAACAATCCCGACAGAGCACCAAGAGGCTGTCTGCCTCGTAGAGTGGCTAGAAATCAACCAGAAGCTCGGAAACATCGTTTTGTTCTCACATATACCATCCGAGACATTCACGCGCTCTTGGGGCGTTAAAATGAGAAATAAGGCGGAAGGGGTGCGGAAGGGCGTTCCAGATTACGTTATCATCACTGGTGGACATGTGATATTCGTCGAACTCAAGAGAAAAAAGCGTTCAGTTGTCTCGCCAGAACAGAAACAATGGATTGAAGAAATTAATAAATGTTCAGAGGTTGAAGCGGCAATTTGTAAAGGTGCCTCGGATGCAATTGAATTTATTAGCGAATTTTTCCCTGTAAAAAAACTTTAAATATGCTTTGTCGAACCCAAAAAGAAGCGTTCTCGGCGGTTGCCGATAGAGACGACCTCGGAGGAGAGCGTTGGAAGTGCGCCGACTGTCCGAAAGTGCTGACAACACTACGCGCACACAATTTTGCTCACGTATTGCCGAAAGGGAAATACCCAGAACTAAAGTGCGAAACTTCAAATATTTTAGTAAAATGCTATCGCTGTCATTCTAACAACGATCACAATCTCGATGTACAAGATTCAGATTGGCTAGACTCATGAAATGCAAAAAATGTCAGATCGAATTCTCACAGCTAACTCTCCAAGAAGGAAATTGGTTCTGTAAAAGCTGCCGGGACGTCTCGGCTCCAGAGAACAGGGTGAAAATTATTAAAAAATCACGGAGAGCCAATTTAATATAACTTTATCCTATGCCCATCACCACCCGACATCTCGATTGGTCAGATAAAAAACATGATTTTGACGACATGGAAGGAGGAGAAAAAAACACCATCTCCATGAAAGAAGCCAGAGAGGAAATGGTCAAGAGGATAGATATGCTTCTACACACCCAAGAGGGCAGGGAGAAGATTGGGAAAGTGCTTGGATGTAAGATTGAAAGTTAAAATATGGCGGTGCGGCGTGGATGACCGACACGCATTGCGCTAATAACGCGAAGGTGGAGAATGTTGCCACCAACGGCACAAGGACGCTTGTGTGAGAGATAGCAGGTGTGAATCCTGCCACCGCCACCTAAAAAAACACTATGAATAAAGGATTAGGAATTTACGGACAACTGAGTGGTAAGAAACTCAAATTAGATGAAGTCCCTGACGGATTCAACAAAGAAATGTACGAAGTATTTATCGAAGCTCGTGAAGCAGATATAAAAATTCTAAAAAAAGCAATTAAGCTCGCCAAGCAGAAAAAGCGATTAATTAAATAACCCCTTTTATTACCAGACAACACAGATGAATTTACCAGATTGTATATTCTGCGGAAAGGAAATTGAGATGGGAGAAATATTCCTAGCTCACATTAAAAAAGATATGGAATCAATTACTCACTTTCAATGCCGTCCGTGTGGGAGAGAAAATGAAGACAATAGACTAGATAAGAACGGAGGTAAATGGATACTTGTAAAATTAACACTTGATGGAATAGTAAATCTTTAATCCATGACAACTGACCTCCTCCGTGACGAAAAATAAAGAAACACTACTACCATGAATAAACTTAAAAAAGGCGACACGGTAAAAACATTCTTCGGTGATGCCAAGGTGCTAGAAATCAAAGGGGAAATATGTAAAGTATGGAATCGTGCAAAAGGTGTTCAGAATCTGTTAATTACTTCTTTAAAAAATGAATAAAGAAATTTGCATCACGAGAGAAATCTTCAAAATAATTTCGATTGTTCTAATTACTTTCATCATAACCACAATCGCAATCGGGTGGACTGAATATAATTTCTTAAGAAGACATTTTTATTACCACCAAATCCAACTGACAACGCAATATTGTGTTAATTAATTCATTAAAAAAATGAACAAAATAATACATGGTGACGCTCTCGAAAAACTCAGCGAACTGCCGGATAACTCGGTGGATTCAATCGTAACAGATTTGACTTTCATAAGTAGAGGGTGTAATATTTTAGTATGAATGATAAAATATCTGATTTACAGGTTGGAATTGCGGGAGAACACTTAGTTTGTGCTGACTTAATTACAATGGGTCATAGAGCATTTTTATCAGACCAGGGATTACCATATGATATTGTCGCAGAAATAGACGACAAGCTATACAGAATACAGGTGAAGACAACAAGTAAATTTAGAGCTATACCACAAAGAAAAAAATACACTCCTGCATATTTATTTTGGATTAAAAGATGTGGTAAGGGTGGGAAAAAAACGTATACAGAAAAAGATTTTGACTTCATGGCGTTGGTAGCATTGGACAAAAAAATTGTTGGTTATATTGAAAGAGACCAAGCTAAATCAACCATGCACATTAACGAACAAAAATTAAAAGCATTAACGTTTGAAAAATTATGGAAATAAACAAGATTTACCACGGAGATTGTTTGGAAGTGATGAGAACTTTTCCAGATAACTGCATTGATGCATTGTGTTGCGATCCACCTTACGGAATTTCGTTTATGGGAAAGAAGTGGGATTACGATGTGCCGAAAGTTGAGTTGTGGCAAGAAGTTTTGAGGGTTTTAAAGCCGGGTGGACACGCTCTTGTTGCTTGCGGAACTCGAACACAACATCGAATGGCAGTCAATTTGGAAGATGCTGGATTTGAGATAAGAGATATAGTGGCTTGGATATATGGGAGTGGATTCCCGAAAAGTTTGAATATCGGAAAGGCGGTTGATAAGTTACAAGGGAATGAGAGAGAGGACTTAGGAATAAGCGATGCCACAAGACCAAATCACCAAAAAGGGAATGCTGGAATGCAAAGGTTACTAAATAACAACAACCCTCATTCTGAAATAAGACTAACCAAAGGCTCATCTCCTTACGAAGGCTGGGGAACAGCTCTAAAACCAGCTATGGAATTATGGACTCTCTGCCGCAAACCTCTCGAAGAAAAAACGGTGGCTCA
>CAZEON010000004.1:0-41936 GCA_964513975.1 uncultured Candidatus Peribacteria bacterium | reverse complement strand
TGACACTTGTAGTTTAATTCCTACAGGTGTTGCGTTTAAAAAATAAATTTTCAGAAGAAGAAGATTTCTTAAAGGAAAAAGCATGACATCACCCTGCTCCTGCACTCGTATTTTTAAATACTCCCTCTGGTCATTCCGGCTTGTCCGGAATCAGGTGAAAACTTGGAATCTATTCAAATAAAACCCTTCTCCGCTGCGAGAGACTCATCCGGCTCTTCACAAAAGATAAAAATTGTGAAGCAAGCTATTCACCACCTTCTCTTAAGGTTTCACCTCAAAAGAAGGTTTTTTAACTTTTCTAAAAACTTTTCATCTTGAGAAAGGACTTCTTCATTTGAGAAACGTACGATTTTATATTTTAAACTTTCTAAAATTTTTTCACGCATTTTATCATATTTCTTTTGTTTTTCATGAACTTCTCCATCAATTTCAAATATCGTTTTTATTTTATAGCAATAAAAATCCACTACAAAAAATCTCTTTTTTTCTTCAAATTCGAATTTTATTGGATATTGACGAAAAAATTTCGTTCCCTCTAAACGCCTATTTCGAACCAGTTCCCAAAATACATTTTCTGCCTGAGTTTGGTTTTTCCTGAGATATCTTGCCGTTGCTTTTGAATTGTCCCACATATGAAATTTTTAGCATGTCCCGTAAAATAAACTTTCTAAAACTATACAAACAACAGCCCCTTCTTTTTCACTGAAACGAAGTGGAAGCGAAAAAGAAGGGGGACGAACATCAAACAGAAAAAGAATATCAAACTTCCTGAGCGGGATGAGTCTTTTTTCCGTCCATCAATCATATCTTGAACTTCAAGCGATTCCAGGCAAGCTGGAATGACTTTTTTATTTCATATTTATTTCACCCACAGCAAGTTCAGAACTCTGTCCTGCTCTCGAGAGCCTCGACTCTCAAAGAGAGGAATCAAGATATTTAAACATGAGGAACCGGACACCTTTCAACACAAGTTCAAGGTCAAAGACAGCCCTGCTCCTACACAGGTTTCGTCTTTTATCCCTGCGGATCCTTTGTTTCCTCATCAGCACCAGTAGTGGATTTCAATTGCATTTTCCAATCATCCTTCCCTTTTGTTACCTCTCTAATTTCATACTTACCTGCATCCATTCCCAAATTTGGAGCTATTTTTCCCCATTCCGCATTAAAATCCTCTCGCCAATCTCCATCTGTTATTCCATCTTTAATCGCCGCATTTAATGCCTCTAATTTAGCTTTTTCATTAGTTCCAGCTTTAACATCTGTGAGAGATGCATAGTGCTTTTTCCCATCATCATCCATTGAAATAAGAACCTTTGGGGTACTAGCAGTATTTGAATAAAACGTGTCATCTACCTCATGATTTGATTTTGGATCCTTCGTTCCCTTGTAATCCTCTGCCTTGGCATTGGGATCGACTTTTGCAGCTTGCATTAACAGAGCAATTTTTCCGTTAATCTCGTCCGGACTCTTCCCTGCCTTAATCGCGTCTTCAATAGCCTTTAGCGCCGTTTCCATAGAACCAGTAAAACCATCTTTTTCTCTTATCTTATCGAAGATCGCCTTGGTGCTTGTTGGATCCTTCGAAAGAATATCCCCTCCATTTTTCTTCACACTCGCATTAAGTTCCTCAATTGCTGCAAATGCAGTAGTAGCGTCCTTGACCTCCGTACTTAAAGCACCCAAAGACTTCGCTGTCTCGGCAGAAGTCCCATCCAAAATCCCCATTCCTTTGGCCGCTTCTATATCTTTATTACTTTGATCAGTGTTCCATTTAGATTTAAATTTCCCTGCCATAGCAAAGTAATTTCCAAGAGAAGCCTTTTCTCCGTTTTGGGATCCAGGCATTGGAAGTATCTGTTGATCGATTGTTGCTGCCTTTGCAACAAACTGTCCTGCACTCTCTGCTCCTGATTTTATTTTATCAGTAATAACAGTTGCTGCAGATCCGTCCATTGCCCAAAATGCAGCTTTCCAGAAAACAACAACAGTAGCAATTGACCACAAAAGCCCATATCCTGTTTTTCCAAATGTAGCAATCGAAGCCCCTACATGAATAAAGTCAGTAGCTGGCGCCCCTACATTAATCATGGTATCCATCATTAAGAAGGTTATCGCAAAGGCCGCTGCGATTTTAAGTGGCATAATAAGATTTGTAATAACTTGTGTTCCAATCTTTCCACCATCGCCTCCGAATCCCATAATAGATGCGGCAACAATAAGTGGTGAAAACACCATTGCAACCCACAGAACTACGACACGAATAAGAAGGGCAATGAAAACTGCCCCCAGTGCTACAACCTGAGCCAAGGACAAAATACTCGCAAAAAGGACGCTCGTAATAACATCCGACCAATCGTTCAGATTCGCTGCAAGAGACGGAAGCGCTTGGAGTTTATTAAATTGAATACCAAAAGCCAAAAACAAATTATGGGCTGCTGTACTTCGAGACCCTCCGACCCCTACTTGCGATGGATCTAAAGCAAATAAACAAGATTCTGGTAGAGGCGTTTTTATGCCTCCATCCTCATCATCCCAGTCTGCTTTTTTCCCACACATGAGTTCATTCATAGCCATATAAAACGGTTCTGTTTCGGTTCCCCCACTGTTGGTTTTCGTTTCAACAGGTGTCATAAGCATTTCTTTTAACTGCCCGACTCCTTTATCACGGAATGTACTATCTGGAATTGAAAAAATTGTAATTGTTCCTACATGAACTGCATCAAGAACAACTTTAAATCCTAATAATGAAAAATTAATAGCAATCAATGCCAAAATTATTTTTGGTAATTTCGCCTTGATCGTCCATGTTGATCCTTCACTCAGTGAAGAAAAAAGATTCGCAAACGCAAGAAAAAGAAGCACCAAGACAAATCCTATATTTGTAATATTTCTGATAATTACCCACATCGGACGAATCGATGACATTGGATCAGGTGCTGTCAAAAATTCTGTTCCTATAAGATCTCCTCCATAATTAAGGAATATCAATGATAGGAATGTGAAAATATTTACAAAAATCGAAAACAACTGAGCAAATGCTTTGAGTGTTTCATTCGCCCCAGCCTCTGTTCCTGCTGCAAAAGCAATCGACGGATCTATACAATGTCCCAGTACAAGCGCAATGGCGAGTACAATCAATGTTTTGGGAGATATGAGTTTTCGTAAAAATTTCATAAATGTATATCAATCTCCTTATTATACCATGAAATAAACGAAACTACAAGCACCTTCCCCCTCTTTTTTACTATTTCGTTCCTGTTGTATTTCCTCCAATCGATAAAAGTTCGATTACTGTTTTTAATACAAAAGTTCTCCGTTCTCCATCTTTTTTTGGAGTATCCTTGCAAAGTTTTATTTCATTTTCAGTAACGCCTAATATTTTCATTGCAGCGAATATTTTTGATTGTTTCCCCAAAAGATCTTTTAAAATTGTTTCCCAATCTTTCTTTTTTCCTGGATTATTTTTCCAAAAAGCAGAAAGACTCCCTTTCTTTACGAGTTTTAGTTCAAGGGAACTTGGCACATCTTTCTGAAATGAAATATAGGCATTACTTGCATCCCGTAATGAGGTTA
This sequence comes from uncultured Candidatus Peribacteria bacterium, assembly GCA_964513975.1. GTDB lineage: Bacteria > Patescibacteriota > Gracilibacteria > UBA4473 > UBA4473 > CAZVBV01. The sequence goes on along the minus strand of CAZEON010000004.1, from coordinate 38,363 downwards.
ATACTATTTTTGCTTTTGTATCTGCTCCTTCTTTCCCCATTTCTGGTCCTCTTTTTTTAGCAACATCAATGCCAACAACTCCTTTTACACACTTCCAGAATACATCCTGCGTTTCGTTAATTCCAGAAAGCTTTTCTCCCAAGTCTTTTGTTAAAAAAAGATTGTTCCTCATGTTTAGAATAACTGCTTTCTTTTGAGCAGAAGACAATTTCAATAAGTTCTTTCTTTGAACAGCATTCAAAATACTCATCCCTCCCAATGCTGTTAAAATCTTTTTCCAATATTTCACTGGATTCTTCTTTGTAAATAATTCTACGAGATCCTTTTTTGCTTCGTTTCTTTTTATATCATATTTTTCTTTTGGTGTTCTATTTTTCATTTCTTTCGCTTTATCAATCATCTTGCGAACTCCTGTCATTGTACCAACCGCTGTGTAAACAACTCCCATTAAAAGCGCAAAAAGAACAAAAACATCTTCTAATCCCCCTTTTCTCATAAATGAGGCAATTCCTTCTGGTGTTCTATTTTCCAAATCCTTTGTAATCCCTGGGTACATTGCCTGAAGTTTCTTTTTTGCGACCTCTTGCGTTAATGGATTATTTTTCTTCTCTTCAAATGCTTTTTCAAACGCTCTTGCAAACGGAGTGAGTTCTTTTGTTTTATCAGCATGAAGCATAAAATAATTCCAAATCAGTGCTGTTTCTTGTGTTGCAAATCTTCGTTGCATAAGCTCAATTGTTTCCGGACTCCATGTTGCATGTTTACGAATTTCTTCAAGATTTGTTTCCGGAAAATTCTTTCCTTCTAAAAAAACAAGAGGATTCATAACCGATGCACAAAACTGAGCTGCCTGACTACATTGTTCTGGCGTAAATTCCATGCCTTCCCCTGGATTTAATATGCGATTATGCATCGCATCATCAATAAGTATATTTCCATTTTCATCGGCTCCTGGACGAAGAATTCCTCCTTTATAAAAAGCCTCCAAATACTTATCTCTGGCTTCATTTACATCTGTTTGACCATCCCACATTTGTCCAGCATCAAGTCTCGCTGCTCCAACAAGTGCATTTTTAAAATGTGTAAAAGTAAATTCAACACCTTGTCCCAACGTATCAAGAGCCCAGTCAGCACCTTTGAAAACCTCTGTTGTCACTCCTGGAGCCAATGCGGCAGCACCTCCTGCAATAAGTCCTCCATACCACATTCCATTTTTGTCTGCCCCAGCAACGAGCCCTCCAATATAAAGGGCTGTTAACCCCACTCCAAATCCATCTCCAACTCTTGTTTTTATATCTTTACTTCCTATTAATTTCTTTCCAATTCCTATCAATTTCTTTCCAAATCCCTCCTTTTCCATAATCTCATCTCCTGCCGTATTGAGTGCTTTTATAAGCGGTTGCAATGCTGCTTTTTGGTTTTCTGTTTCTCCCACTGGAAGACTTTTTATATCTCTAATTTGCTTTATAAGCCATTCTTTTGCACTCATTCCCAATGCACTTGCGCTTGGTCCACATTCTTTTTCTAAAATTTCTTCAAATTTCACATTAATCGTTTTGAACTTTTCTTCTAATATTTTTTGAACTTTCTGATCCATCTCCTTTCGTAATTTGTCAGCTTCATTCAAAACCCATGATTCTTTCCCGACTTCTTTGTTTCCTTCTACAATCTCGTTGTTAAGATCTTTTGTTTTTCCTTTCATTTTCAAACCTTCTTCTATTTTTTCCTTTGTGACTCCTAGTTCATTTTTAATTCCATCAAGAGATAATCTTACTTCATCGGAGACTACTTCCATTGTTCTCAAAAAAACAAACTTCATGTCACCAGTCCCCCCGAGATGCAAGTGTGCACCTGTTGGCAATGATGAAAAAGAAGTATTTTGTTTCATAAATATTTAGAGTTTTAGTGCTCTGATCCAAAGATCCATCAGACTTTCTTTCTTATCTACAAGCTCTTCGATCTCCATTAATTTAAATTCTGATCTAAAAACATCAGGATTGTGTTCTCCCATTTGCAATGAAATTTTTCGATCTCCTTTTCCTGATAATTGGAAATTGAGAACGCTTACTGTTTGGTCGTAAACAAACCAATATCCTTCAAGTTTTTCCTTTTCGATGAATTTTCGATCAATAAGAATTCCATTCTCAAATACCTGTACCTCGTGATCTTCATCCCCTTTTCGGTGAGCAAAAAAGTATACTGCTACCGCAACGAAGAGCGTAAATGCCATCACCCAATCTCCGCTCACAAGTGCCCAAAGAGCACTTCCAAAGAAGAATGTGCAGAAGATTGCATACCATATCCATCCGCGTTTGTGTGGATGATAATTAAAAGCTGTCCAGGAAAAGATTTTCTCTCCTGGATCAATTTCCGAAGACCGTTGTTGTGTATTGGTCATAAAATTTGAATTCAAAATCAGGTAATTATACCATAGATAAGCATGAAAAACAAGACACAATGGACAAAAAATTCTTAAGGTTAAATTTTTAAAAAAATCCTAAATTCCAATCCCCATTTCCATGAAAACGTGTTTTAAAATTGAGCATTAGATATTCTTTTTACCTTTCACCTTTAATCTTTAACATTATTTTTAGACCTTTGTTTTTCTTCTCACTAATTTTTGGTTCAAATCGAGACTCTCTAAATCACAATTTTCGTCGATCACACACTGGGAAATGTGGCAATTTTCCAAACGAGTCCCTGGATACACAATTACATCCGAAAGTCGGCAGTTTTTCACCACTGTATTGTCTCCCAAGTATACTTTTCCTGAGCATTTATTATTCCAGTTTTCCACGTTTTTCCCTGTCCGAAGAGCCTCCTTTTGTAATGTTTTATGAGCCGCAAGGTAGGTTCCAAAACTTCCTACATCAAACCAGTCGCCTGTTACTTCCGTTGCGAGCACCGTTTTCCCTTGTTCTAAAAGTTCCGGAAAGATACCTCCAAGTGCGTCTGGCTCTTCTCCTGCAAAGTCATGCAGTATTGGCAAAACCCCTTTCCCGAAAGCCATAAACCCGGTTGAAACGAGTGTCGATTTCGGTCGAGAAGGTTTTTCCTCAAATCCAATTACTTTTTGAGTTCGAACTCTTGAATCTTGGAGTTCGAACTCGGTTTCTACCACACCAAACTTCTTGGCTTCATGTTTATCTACCACCTGACGAACAGCAATTTTTGCTTCGTCTTTCCCACACTGAAGATTGTTAATATCCAGTTCTGGCAAGACATTATCTCCGGCAAAGATAAGTACTCCCTCATTGATTTTACATTCTTTAATCGCTACTGAAATCGCTCGCAGTGCTCCGAGTTTTTCTCCATCAGAATGCGCATCTTCACAAAAAATATGCACGTTTTTTCGTTTCCGCATTTCGAGTTCTTTTTCAAAATCCTTCTCAAAGGCAGAGTTCGTGAGAAGAAAAGTTTCAGTTTCTTCTGAAATTTTGTCGAGAAGGTGAGAAAGAATTGTTTTTCCATTCAGAAGAAGAAGCGGTTTCGCACGCTTCTCTGTCAACGGCCAGAGCCGTGTCGCAAACCCTCCGGCAAGTATGAGTGCCTTCATCTATTTGATTATAGGAATTTTTCTCATTAAAAAAAGCCTCCCGCAATGCGGGAAGCTTTTTCTGAGAAAACATTTTGCGTTTTATCGTCGGAAACGGAAGAAACTTCTGAATCGACTCAGTTTACTTTGCGCTTCTGAAGCTCTTTCTCGTACCTTTTCTTGATCTGAAGAAAACATATTTGCATCCATTTTCATTTCTCCTGCTTCATCTATTTCGACACCTTCCCACTGTCTCACCCGACGTTTTATATTCTGCATCATTGGTGGTCGTCGTTTTTTTATATCTTCATTTCCTTTCATCATTGGTTGCAATTCCCATGTATTTAAATCTATATCTGGTTTTCTTTGTAACTCCCATATATTTAAATCGATTTTCGAATCATCTATCATTGGTCGCTGTGTTTTCCATGTATTCAAGTCAATACTTGAATTATCTTCTTTTACTTCCGAAAGTTGTTTTTTTAATTGTTCCGCTTTTTTTTGTAATTTTTGAATTTGATCATGAACCTGTTTCAGTTGTTTTTTGAGTCTATCAGTCCTTGATTGCGATTGTCGAATTGTATTTCTCTCTTTACGAAGAACAGGTCTCTCGTTTCGAGGAATTTGACTAAGAACAGGTCTAGGAATCTGAATAAAACCATTATCTCCATATAGAATAGGAGCAGTCATAGAACCTGATTGAACATTCGCTAATGCAAAAACTGAAAGTGGCAATAAAAAGAAACCACAAACGAAAATGAAAAGTCTTTTTTTCATAATTTAGAAATTAATAATAAAAGCAATCTTTACCCTATAGTTCCTCGAAAAAGTGTCAAAAAATTATTTCAAAATCCCTTTACACTTCTTCTCCAGTGTTCCATCGTCACTTACGTTGAATGGAATCTCTACTTTTTTCCCTGCGATTTTTATCTCTACCTCAACACCATCCTGTGTCTCATGTTGTTTGAGAAACATTTTTAATTCATCGACTTTTTCCTTCAGTGTTCCTTTCGGAATTTCAATACATATTTTTTTCTTTTTCTTTACTTCTTTTTTGTCCGGCGTAGCGTCAGTAGAGTCGGATTCTTCTTGCGCCGCTCGCCATTTTCCAATTTCAGACAAATCCCCTATTTTAATTTCATCGACAATCATATTAAAATTCCCATTTCGTTCTTCTATTTTTCCTCGCACCCGAAGAAACGCATCGACCTCAAATGCTCGTGGTGGAATCTTCTCATAGGTTTGTGGAAAGACTGCCAGTTCAATTTTTCCTGACGTATCTTCTAATGCAATAATCGCCATATTCTTTCCATTCCGCGTCACAATTCTTCGCACTTCTGTCACAATCCCATGCACGGTTCGCTTCTGTCCCATATCTTCGGCTTCGGTCAGTGTTCCAATGAGAATCCCATATTTAGAAAAATATGATTGCAGTCCTTTGAGTGGATGATCTGAAACAAAAAGTCCTAAACTCTCCCGTTCCCACGCGAGGATATCTTCTTTTGTAGCCACTGTGTTTTTGATAACAAACTCAATCGCACTATCATCAATTCCTCCAAACAACCCCACTTGCCCACTCTCTGACTTCGCTTGAAACTCTTTTGAGAACTGTGCTAAATCATCAAGGGAATCAACAATCGCCTTTCTATTTCCAAATTCATCCAGCGCCCCTGAGAACGCAAGTGCTTCAAGTGTTTTTTTGTTCATTAGTTTTACTGGCACTCGTTTTGCAAAGTCCTGCAACGATTCAAATCGTCCATTTTCTTTTCGTTCAAAGATAATTTTATTCACGGTTTCCTCTCCCACTCCCTTAATGGCAGTCAGTCCGAATCGTATTTTTTTAGAATGAACTGGCGCAGCATCTTCCGCTTCTTCTACAATCTCTAACTGTCCGACTACTTTATCATCAATCACGGTAAAGTGTGATCCTGACTGATTGATAGATGGCGGGAGTACTTCAATTCCCATTGCGGAACACTCATTCATTTCAAGGACAATACGATCAGTATTGTGTCGGTCTGTCGTCATCATCGCAGCCATAAACTCCACTGGATAGTTCGCTCGCAAATAAGCCGTCTCGTACGCGATACGCGCATAACACACCGCATGAGATCGGTTAAATCCATATCCGGAGAACGGTACCACAATCTCATCAAAGATTTTGGTTGCGAGTTTCTTTGCGAATCCTTTCTCAACCGCTCCTGAAATAAACTTTTCTCGTTGCTTCGACAATATGGATGCAATTTTCTTTCCAATCGCTTTTCGTAAAATATCTGCTTCTCCTAAAGAGAATCCCGCAAACACTTGAGCAATTTTCAACACTTGCTCTTGATACACCGCAATTCCATATGTTTTTTTGAGAATCGGTTCCAAGACTTCGTGTTCGTATTTCACTTTTTCCGGATTGTGTTTCCCTTCGATATAAACCGGAATATATTCCATTGGTCCTGGACGATAGAGCGCATTCATCGCTACCAAATCTTCAAATTCTGTGGGTTTGAGTTCCTTTAAATATCGACGCATTCCGGCTGATTCAAACTGGAAGACTCCTGTCGTTTCCCCATCAGTCATCATCTGAAACGTCTTCTCGTCATCAATCGGAATTTTCAAAAGATCAATTTCTTCTTCCGTTGTAATTTTAATATTCGCAATCGCCTTCTCGAGTACAGACAAGTTTTTAAGTCCCAAGAAGTCCATCTTCAACAATCCCAAGTGCTCCAGTTGTTGGTATGGAAACTGTGTAATTTTGAGCTCATCTGCTCCTGGTGCCCACTGAATCGGTGTCGCATTGGTCAGATCTTCATGTCCGATAATAACGGCACACGCGTGTACAGACACATGACGCACACATCCTTCAAGTTTCTTCGCGAGAGTAAGGACTTTCCCTAAATTTGGTTTGGCATCTACAAATGCCATGAAGTCTTTATTTTTTGCTGCATCTGCCAATGTGAATCCAGGACGATTCGGTAACAACTTCGTCAATGCATTCATTTCTGCAAACAGTACTCCTTGTGCTCGTCCGACATCTTTGAGTGCTGCTTTCGCAGACATCGTTCCAAAGGTACACACCTTCGATACCTTCTCGACTCCATATTTTTCCACCACGTATTGCATCACTTCCTCCCGTCTTTCATCAGAAAAATCAATATCGATATCGGGCATTGAGATTCGCTCTGGATTGAGGAATCGTTCAAAGAGCAGTTCGTATTTAATCGGATCAATATTTGTAATATCAAGTAAATACGCCACAATCGATCCCGCCGCCGATCCTCGTCCTGGTCCAACAGCAATTCCATTCTTTTTAGCGAAACGAATGAAGTCAGCCACAATCAAAAAGTATGCATCAAAATGCATCTTTCCAATAATTCCAAGTTCGTAATCGAGTCGATCAAGGATTTCTGGAGAAATATTTTTTCCAAATCGTCGTTCAAGGTTGTTCTCACAATCCTTTCGAAGCTGAGAGGCTTCCGTCTCCCCTCTTTCGACAGTGAAATGTGGAAGAAGGTTCTTTCCAAAATCAAGTTTCAATTCCACTTCTTCTGCGACTGAAAGGGTATTTTTTCGTGCTTGTTCTAGAACTTCTCCATCAATGTAACTCAGCTCCAATTCCATCTGCTCAAAGGACTTGAAAAAGTTTCCTTCTGCAAATTTCTTTCGCGCCGGATCCGACGCCTGTAAATTCTTTCCAATACAAAAGAGCGTATCGGCCGCATCTTCATCTTCTTCGTCCATAAATCGGGCATCAGAGGTAATAACCATTTCCCCTTTATACTTCTCCGCCATTTTCTGCTTAAAAAGATTGAGATCTTTTTGGTAGTCATAGTTTCGTGCGACCAGTTCGCAGTACACATTTTCAATGCCGAACACATCGACCACTTTTTGAAATAAGACTTCAGCCTTGTCTTCTCCAAATTGATGAAAGGCTTTTCCAACAAGTCCCGAAACAGAACCTGTCAGAACAATAAGTCCTTCTCTATATTTTTCTAATAATTCAAAATCCACTCGTGGTTTGTAATAAAAACCTTCCAGATACGCATAAGAAATGAGTTTCAATAAATTTTGATATCCTTTTTGATTTTTTGCGAGAAGGACTAAGTGCCCCTCTCGCCCATCAATCCCCGCTCGTTGTTCAAATCGAGAATCGGTAGCTACATATATTTCCACTCCCAAAATGGGCTGAATATCTTTTACGTTTTCAGCCTGTTCATAAAAATCAATCAATCCATATCCAGCACCTGAATCGGTCAAAGCAACTGCCGGACACCCAAAATTCTTCGCTTTTTCCAAGATCGATTTAGGACTCGCACTCCCCTCTAGCAACGAGTAAAAGGAGTGTGTGTGGAGATTTACAAAAGGTTTTGCCATCTCCGTAATTATTAACGAAGAATTGGAAATAGTCTAGAATATAAAAATTCTAAAATCCTTAAAATCACCATCGTCATTGTCGTTTGTTTCTCAACTCGGTCATCGATCTCGCTCTCGAGAGCCTCCCCTCGGGGTCGAAGACGACCCTCCTGGAGAGAAGCGGAAGAATCGATACAAGGATAATTCACAAAGTCCGCCCTCGACCACACTCGGGGGCTCAAATTGAACGAGATCAATTAACAGAATCCTCGCCACCGTGCTACGCCATAGCTACGCGACAACTAGAACAAAGGTGACTGGATGTTTTTTACGTTTCTGACTTCACTCCGTTTGAAACTAAGATAGCTTTCAATTGATCTTTATCTTGAGCGTATTCATGCGCAATTTCCTGAGTAATCTTTCCTGCAATTACAAGTCCCGCAAGAGATTGTTCGTATTGCACCATGTATCCTGAAGAGTCCGTTTGTAAAACATTTGGAATCTGGAATATTTTGTTTTGTCGAATGTAGTTTTGAATCGCGTAGTTTGTTGTCAAAATCTCATATGCCAAGACGAGACCTTTCCCATCTGCTGTTGGTACAAGTTTTTGGGCAATAATCATTTTCAATGTTGCAGATAATTGAGATCGAATTTGATCCTGTTGGTCCGCTGGGAAAATATCTACAATACGAGTCACTGTTTCTGGACAATCATTGGTGTGCAATGTTGAAAATACCACGTGTCCTGTTTCTGCCATAGTAAGCGCTGCTGAAATTGTTTCCAAATTCCGCATCTCCCCCACCATCAATACATCTGGATCTTCTCGAAGACCAGCTTCGATTCCGTCTTTAAAATTCAATACATCACGTCCAACTTCTCGTTGCTGAATAACTCCTTTCCCTGAAGGAATGATATATTCAATCGGATCTTCGACCGTAATACAATGTTCCGTTTTATTCATAATTCGTTCTTGAAGCATTGATGCCAACGTTGTTGATTTCCCTGTTCCAGTGGCTCCAACAATCAACACAAGTCCTTTGTGCATACCCATAATTCGCTCATTTACGAATTTTGGAAATCCAATCGTTGAAAATTCTCGAATTTGACGTGGAATAATTCGGAAAGATGCTGCTATCCCAAATTCTTGATGAAAAGCATTTCCTCGTAAACGAAGTCCCGTGCTTGTTCTTGCCAAGAAATCTACTTGTTTTCTATTCTTCAATACTTCCGCCTGATCTGGCGTCAGAAATGGACTCACAATTGAAGAAACATCTTCTGGTGTAAGTTTCTCTCCCTCTGTTGGAATCATCTGCCCATTTATACGTAAAAATATTGGTAATCCAGATGAGAAATGCACATCTGAAGCTTTTTGTTCGTCCGCAGCCGCTATAATTTTTTCAAAATCCATCCAATTATTATATCACAAGAAAGAAAAAAAAACAAGTAAAAAAAAGGAATATTTTTAAAGGGAAGAGTTTGCTATTTGCTCTTTGTTTGAATACAATTCGCGCGAAATGATTCAGAAAGTATTTGATACCCTCTTTGGGAATTACAACCAGAAACAACTTAAAAACATCGAACCGATCGTAGCAAAAATCAATAAGAAAGGTGAAGATTTTACAAAACTTTCTGATGAAGAACTAAAAAAGCAGTTTCTTGATTGGAAGGAAATATTAAGCGCCCACCCTGAAAAACGAGATAATTTATTGATTGATATTTTTGCAGCGGTAAAAGAGGTGTCTCAACGTTTGTTTGGAAAAAGCTTTGAAGTACGGGGCAAGGATCAAGAATGGAACATGGTGCACTACGATGTACAGCTTGTGGGAGGAATTGTTCTCCATCAAGGAAAAGTTGCGGAAATGAAAACGGGAGAAGGAAAGACCCTCGTATGTACACTCCCTGTGATTCTCAATGCCTTAACGGGAAAGGGTGTGCATGTGATTACGGTGAATGATTACTTGGCTCAACGAGATGCTGAATGGATGACACCACTCTATGAGTTCTGCGGACTCTCCGTGGGAGTTGTTGTCCATGGGAAGACAAATGACGAACGACGAGAGTCCTACAACTCTGATATTACGTACGGAACGAATAACGAGTTTGGATTCGACTATCTGCGAGACAATATGGCGCAAGACCAAAATGACCTCGTACAACGAGAACTCCACTATACAATTGTGGATGAAGTGGATTCGATTTTGATTGATGAGGCACGAACACCGCTTATCATCTCTGCTGCAGCTGAGGAATCGACTGAAAAATACCTCCGATATTCACAAATCATTCCTCAACTGATGGAAAATGAAGACTTCAATATTGATGTAAAGCTCAAAGCCGTAACATTGACTGAAAAAGGAATTGCAAAAATGGAAGGTATCTTGGGGGTAAAGAATATTTTTACAGAAAGCGGATTCGAAGAAGTGCATCATATTGAGAACTCTTTAAAAGCAAATATCATTTTTGAGCGCGATAAAGATTACGTTGTGAGAGACGGACAAGTATTGATTGTGGATGAGTTCACAGGACGTTTGATGCCTGGACGACGATACTCTGATGGACTCCACCAAGCGTTAGAAGCGAAAGAAAGTGTGGAGATTCAACGAGAATCAAAAACATTGGCGACCATCACCTTTCAGAATTACTTCCGTTTATATGAAAAACTCGCGGGAATGACGGGTACTGCTGAAACTGAGGCTGAAGAGTTTGCGAAGATTTATAAGCTCGACACAATTGTGATCCCCACAAACAAACCATGTGTCCGACAAGATTTACCCGATAAAATTTTCAAAAACGAAAATGGGAAATTTACAGCACTATTAAACGAAGTTGAAATTTTACACAAAAAAGGACAACCGGTTCTTATCGGAACGATTAACATCGATAAATCTGAATTATTATCTGATGTCTTGAAGAAACGAGACATCCCTCACGAAGTCTTAAATGCGAAACAACACGAACGAGAAGCCGAAATCGTAGCCAAGTCTGGACAAAAAGGAGCGGTAACCATTGCGACCAATATGGCGGGACGAGGTACTGATATTAAACTCACTCGGGAAGTGGTAGGACTTGGAGGATTAGCGATTTTGGGAACTGAGCGTCATGAATCACGACGAATTGATAATCAGCTTCGAGGACGATCTGGACGTCAAGGAGACGCAGGAATCTCACAGTTTTATATTTCGATGCGAGATGATCTCATGCGTCGATTTGGAGGAGAGAGAATGGCTAGCGTGATGGAACGATTGCAGATGCCTGAAGCAGAACCGGTGCAAAACAAGATGATTTCACGAAGTGTTGAAAATGCACAAAAAAAGATTGAAGGATTTCACTTCGATGCTCGAAAACATGTCGTGCAATACGATGATGTGATGAATGTACATCGTGAAAAAATATATACCGAACGACGAAAACTGCTTGGATCTGAAGTTGTACTCGATGATGTAGAGACCATGATTCAGGAATTAGCAGCACAAATCGTGTCAGTGCATGCACCAACGCCTCAAGCGGACAAGACGTGGAATGTACCCGAGATTCTCGAAACAGTGCACTCGATTCATTTGTCCACAAAAGCCCCTCTTGAATTATCAGAACTCGAAGCGTTTACGCATCAAGATGAGCTTATTGAAAATGTAGGAAATTATCTCCTCTCTGCCTGGGACACAAAAAAATCATCATTACCTGATGATCAAGTTGATAAAATTACCAAGTACGTTGTACTCCGATCTATCGATGAACTCTGGCTTGAGCATATTAACGCTATGACAAGTCTTCGTGACCAAGTGGCACTCGCTGGATACGCACAAAAGGATCCCGTCATGGAATATAAACGAGAAGCCTTTGAAATGTTTCGACGATTGTTAGCAAACATCCGAAGTACTTGCGTGACAAACCTCTTCCGAATTCAATTCCAAGAAAATATTGAAATGGAAACGGCAGATTACTCTGATGCGGTGACCAATGACAACCAAATTCACGATACACTCCAGAATGCACGAAATCCCGAAGGAAGTAAAGAACAACAAGGCAGAACAAAAGTCATCTCTTCTGATTCTGGACGATCAGTCACAGCTGAGAAATTGGGAAATAAATATGCCAATGTTGGACGCAATGAACCGTGTCCATGTGGATCAGGACAGAAGTTCAAGAAATGCCACGGGAAGGAGTTGTGATGAGAATAGGAAAAAAAGGATATCGACTCATACAAAGCCAATATCCTTTATTTTTGCGATTTAAAAAAATCGCATAACAGAATTTTTATTACCACCAATATGGATTAAATTGATCCAATCCGAGCATTTTTCCATACTTCCGAATGGCCGGCCAATATTGTCTTGTTTTTTCTTCACTTCCTGCTGAAATCCATCCGTGCTGTTTTTCTTTCCAATAGATATCCAAAAATTCGGCATACCGAGATTCATCAAATTTGTTCCCAATTGTTCGATACATTCGCAGATAAGGGCTTTCCGTGTATTGACCGTCAATTCGCACCATCCAAAAAGTTTCTTTACCCATGTGAACAGTATCACATGGTCCTAAATCATTAGGAGCCGTCCATCCTGATTTGCTTAAACATACTAGGATATAACCCACTCCACTCACTGAAAGTGTCCGGGGACCTATTTCTGTTTTTGTCACAGATACCACTTTTTTACTGTTCTCAAGACTTAAGTGATTGCTAATAAGGAATAAAGCCAAAAAAACAATAACAACTATTACGATCACCACCCAAGGTTTTTTTAAAAAAATTAAAAGGTTTTTTTTCATTTCACTGTCCTCCGTTAAATTAATGAATAATTATATTTATAAAAATGATTTTTTTAGTTTTTAAAAGAACAAAAATTCTGTTGTGAAATCACAATAGAATTTCAATTCAATTGAATTTTGAACTCATAATTATGATTTCATGATAGTGCTTAAACTTTTTTGTATAAATTGTCAACCCCTTTTCTTTTTCGCTCTTAAAAATTCTGATTTAGAACCTGAACAAGAAACACTTCATCTAATCCTCGCCAAGCAACAATGATGGAAAAATTAAAAAAAATCCGAAATCGAAAATCTGCAATCGGCAATTCTCTCACTCACTCGCACTTAATATCACTTCTCTGCTTCTTGCAGATTTCTAGTCCCATACGAAGTATTTCATCCATTTCACGAAGAATGTCTGTTGTTTTTTCTTCACCCGCTTCTTCACTCTTTACTTCATCCCATTGCTCGTCTGTTTCTTTTGTACGAATAAACGGAGCCGTATCATCATCCTGCATAGAATCAACACCAACCTTTATCATGCTGAGACTTCGTTTTAATTCTGATATTTGATCATAGGTATCACGATCCGCAGTGAGAATGATACCTGGATAAAACTTTTTATCGGTTGGATTAATCCCCCCAACCAAAACATTGAAATCATTCTGCCATTCCCTATGAAGTTCTCTAAAAGCCATTCTTGTTTCTATATCTAATAAAAAACCTTCAAGCGTTGTATCAAATAAACTTTTTTTCTTTTCCTTTTTTTGACCTATAAACTTCTCATAGATTTTATCAAAATCAATAAGACTTATTTCTAACGAGGAAGCATCTATAATACTTCCCATCCCTGCTCCGAGGAAACAAGAGAGAATCATCACTGGTACAAGTATTTGTTTTTTCATGATTCTATTTTTATTTTTAGGAACTCATCCAAAATCTTCCGAATCGAAATGAAGCCTTCAAGCATCGCTTCGATATCTTGATTCCAGAAACTCAATCTTGCATTAATAATGTTGTGATATGTTTTTTTCTCTCGAAATTCCATACCATTCTTCCAATCGGTCAGCTGTCTTTCTAATCTATCTTCTGCTGTTTCCTCTTTCCCTTCTGTTTTTTTAATTACATTTGAAATGAGTTGTCCCATATTTGCATTACTGTTCCGCGATAAATCTGACATTCCCGTTAACTTTTGCTTTGCCGTCCCCGATTGTTCATCCCAAGGACGAGCAATTAAAACGGTTTCTGATTCCGGTGGAGAACTGTCAGCAGATGGAGGAGCATATCCTGCTATTCCTGCTCCATACGTATCTCCTGATGTTGTCTTCGTGGTTCCTGGTTCCATAAATTGTTCCGCCGCTTTCCCACGAATAAGTTGGTGAGATAAGAGTTTTCTAAACGGTCTCCGCAAATTTGATAAATATCCAGTTATTGAAGGATAATTTTTGTTTTTCTCTTCTTCTCCATTGCCATCTTCTTTTTTTTCTATTGTTTTTCCATATTTCCGATTCCCTAATAATCTGGCTAAAAAACCTCGCGTCTCACGACCATCTTGCCAATCTTCTGTTTTTAAACACAATTTTTTTTGTTCTGTATCGTATTTTATAAATAAAGGCTTTTTGGGTTTTTGTGTGTTAAATTTCTTTCCAAATAAAAGTTTATCAATTCTATGCAAATCTTCTATCAAATCAAATGGAGAATCCGCAAGTGAGTCGTTTACAAACATTGTTTCTATCCAATTTCGAAGATCTATATCATTTTCCAATCGGAGTAATTCTTTTTCATACAAAAAATACCATTGCAAAGTATCTGATGTTCTCAGTTGCTCAAACCAAGTATAATCTTCATCTGCACCAATTTGAGGGGCTTCTAATTTTCTATAGGCATTGAGTTCGTTTTTGGTAAATAGTCCCTCGTGCCATTTGAGTCTATCAAGAACCATTCCCTCATCTTCGTAATTTGTATCCTTATAAATTTTCAAATACACATGTTGCAAATCATCAAAAGTCTGTACCTGTTTCCATCGATCAGGATATGGCTTTGTTTCTGCCAACGCTGTGGTAGAAACAAAAAGCAAGAAGACTATAAGTATCCTCTTTATCATGGAATAGAGTGGTCAATAAATTTTGCAGGAAACGTGTTGAAAATTTTATCATGAAAGAATGCTATCCGTTTTCCAACTTCTCCAAGTCCTTCATGAATACCAATGAGCCAAGCATGTCGTCTGTAGTTTTGTTCAAATTGCTGATAAAACAAAATTGTACTGTGCATCGCTTTCCTTGATCGAATTTGTTCTCTATCAAGATATTCTTTCATAGCTGTTGCATTTTTATTAAGTGCCAACAACACTCCCTGTTCGCCAGTATTCCCCAATAACGTATGATCATCTTCTCTTTTCGCTAAGAGATAATTCTGATACCCACAGAGCTCTGTGAGCATCATCTCTGCTATTCGACAAGAGGAATAGGGGTCTTTTCCTCCTTTAAAATTGTTCGCCATACACACTGTTGTTGGTTTAAACCCTTCCGTTGCAAGATTTATATTTCTGCGACGAATATCTTGTTGCCCATTAAGAGTGTATTCCAAAAGTCCATCCCAACATTCGCTCGGTCTCGGAAATCCTTTAAATTCAAAATCAGGATGGGTAATTTTCCGTTCAAAAAACTTCTCTACTTCTCTGTTAGTACTGAATATTCGACTTTCTATGGCCTGATTAAACAAGCAATTTATCGTATGGTCATATTCATATTTATGTTCTCGAAATTCCGCCGCTCGCGCCTCTGCACTTTTATCAGAATCAATTTCACCAAGATCATATTCAATGGTCGAGGCACACAAGTTCTCTACAAGCTCTGAAAACTCTTTCCGGAATTTTGGATCGAGTTTGGCAAAAGCAACCCCGCCAATCGAGAATGAAAGGCTTACAAAAGCGAGAAACAAACAGAATTTACGCACGAATTCATTCTAAAACGCTCTGATAGATTTTCAAAGTTTCGTTTGCCGCCCTGTCCCATGAGAATTTTTCGATTTGTTTTTTTCCTTTCTCTATAAGGACTGCCTTCTCGTCATCATGTAAAAGAAGTTTCGAAATTTGAGTGGACATATCCTCAATATCCTGAGGATTGAAATATTGAACCGCATCCCCGCACACCTCAGGAATAGCTGAAACACGAGATGCCACGACTGGTGTTTCGCACTGCATTGCTTCGAGTGGAGGAAGCCCAAACCCTTCGTATAAACTCGGAAATACGTAAACCTCGGCTGCTCCATAAAGACGAATCAAGTCCTCTTGCCCAACGAGTCCGACGAGCTTTACCGCATTTTGAAGTCCAAGCTGATCAATCGTTTCTGTTACTTCTGGATAATACGGATCTGCTTTCCCTGTAATCACCAGTTGTAAATTTTTCAAAGAAGCAGGACCATCTGACTTCATTGCTTTCTCAAGGATGAGTTTAAAAGCCTCTAGGAGCCGTACGAGGTTTTTGTGTTCCCGCCAATTTCCTGTGTAAAGAATGAATTGTGATCCTATTCCTAATTTTTGTTTCACGGTTTCTTTCTCAATATCAGAGACTTTGTGAAATTCTTCCCCGATACCATTCCATACTGTCTGTATTTTTGAAGACGGAGTGCTGAAAAGTTTTTCGACATCCTTTTTCGTGTTTTCTGAAACCGTTATGATTCGTTTTGCTTTTCCAATTGCGTGTTTGATAACGAAGTTATATGCCAACTTCCGCCACCAAGAATTCATCTTCTTTCCTGGATAAAAGGAAATCGTCGTATCGTGAATCGTGGTGATAAACTTCCCTCGGTACAACAATGGCGCATTGAAGTGTGTAAAATGAACGAGGTCACATTTCTCTCTGTTCAATGTTCTGAGAAACTTCACCTGTTCCGCAAACGAATAATGAGGAGCATTCACAAGCACCTTCTTCACATGAGAAGGGAAATTATATTTCGAATACTCTGGCTCATTCATAAAAATCACCCACTCTATATTTTCTCCTCCTATTGAGGGGGAGTTAGAGGGGGTGGGGCTAAAGAATCGTTTCGTTAATTCAAAATTGTATCGCCCGATTCCCGTAAAAGAATCTGAGAACATTCGTGCGTCTATCCCGACTTTAAGTTTTTTCACACTTGGATTGTCGCAGAAAATTTGATTTTTTCCAGAAAAAAAGTACTGTCCTTTTCGCTACGGCGGACGTAGCTCAGTGGTAGAGCATCGGTTTGTGGTACCGATGGTCGTGGGTTCAATCCCCATCGTCCGCCCCATTGAAAATAATCCTAGTTCGAACTCTAAGAGTTCGAACTGTTTTTAAAAAATCCCCTTCTCCTTCAACCACGCCTCCACTTTCTCTGCGTAAGGTTCTCCCAATGTTTCTACTTCTGCTCCACATGCGTGTGCGAGAATGAGGAAGTGCAATCGTTGTCCGATCGCTTTTTTTGTAGAAGCAAAAATTTCCAATGTTTCCTTCATTGTCGAGGGGTGAATCGCAGTCATTCCTTCTGGAGCAAATTGGAGATCCCCTTCTTCCATAGCAATGTAGAGATCTGCCTTGGGCCATTTCTCTGTCCACGGTGCTCGTGCGTTGAGAATCGTCTTTGTACTTTCCTTTTCATGGACAACATGGTTCTCGAGCCATATTTCAACCGCATCCCTTACCACTGGTGCTTCTGTCTTGAATGATCGAAGTACATCTGCGCTTGCTTGATCTCGAACAGAAATTGAATGAATATTTTTCAACACCTGAATCAGAATAATTTTTTGAAACCAATTTTTAGGACGATCAATTCCTTGTGCTTGGAGTTCAATTCGAGCACGAGGAAACATTTTTCGCAAAACCAATACCGTGATTCCCCATATCCACCACGCTTTATTCCTGATCGCAAAGAGTCCCCCACCAGGGAACACAATGTGATCAATTTTTTTTCTATAAGCCCACAAAGAATCCTTCTTATTGAACAAAAAATGTGTACAACTTTTAAATCCCGTAGGAAAGGGTTGCACTGTTTGAAATTCTTTCTCCAAAAAGCACTGTGAATACTCTCCATCAGCAGTCATAACCAAAACTTCTGGATATCGATCAATCGCGGAGGCGAGGATAAGTTCATCGCCAATATTTTTCGCACCAAAATTTCCAACAAGAAGAGTCTTCATTTCGTCGACAGGATTGCAGAAAATGTGGTTTTTTGCAACGAACTCCCTTTGTCATTCCGGGCTTGATCCGGAATCAAACCTTTTGTTTCAGCACGCGCTTCGCTCTCATAAACAATAACTTCGGGACGCTTGATCCTGAAATAAATTCAGGATGACAGGAAAGTAAAAGACGATTGAAAGAAATCGTCTGAAAACTAATTCAAATACATCTGCTTATTCCGACGGAAACCAAAAATATTTGACAAATGATAACTATTTATGTATTAAGAAATTAATTATTTTAAATTATAAATCATGGTGAAGTCACTAAAAACAAACGAAGGTCTTTGTGAGGTCATTTTTGAAGAAAATGGAATAGAAAATAAGCAATGTTGCCAAAATACTCACGAAAACATCATAACAAGTTGTAATAAAATGAAAAAGGATCCACGAATAAATAATCTTCTTTTAAAGGTTTGTAACTGCGGAAAACTTAATGGTATGATAAATCAAATCAAGATTCAGATTATAACGTCTTTCGCCCCTATTACAGAAGAATAAAACTCTAATTCAAATACATCTGCTTATTTCGCACATGTCCATCGAGGTCATTTGCTAATTCAAGCGTCCTCGCTTGAATCCTCATTGTTTCTTGTTTCAGGAATACATGATGCTTAATAGAAATGTTTTGACAAATTTGTAAATAAAGATTACAAAGAAAATAAATTTTCAAAAATTTAAAATATGAAAAACTCAGCAGAAGGAGATATTTTATATTCAGACCTAAACATCGATGCTATCAAAACAGATGAAGAAAATCTAAAAACTGAAAATGGAAAATGTCCACTCGTAAATAAACCCACCAATTCTCCCCTCTTCTCTAAGGAGTTTTTTAATCATCTTGGTTTTCTATTGGAGACGAATTTGCTTAGATTGATAGGACTTGAAAAACTTGTAGCATATGACAAACGATTAGAAGAATGTTCTCAGTGTACACACAATAAAATCTTAAAAAGTCTCCATAAAAAGCACTTTGTTTCAAAATCTCCAGAAGTCGACCAAGTACTAAATAAAGTTGCTATGTGTGGTCTCCATAATGGAATAAAACATAAACCTTTTGAAGATGATTAGATCGAGACGATTGAAAGAACCGAAAACTATAAACTATAAACTGTTAACTATTAACTGTTCACTAATTCAAATACATCTGCTTATTCCGCACGTGTCCGTCTAAGTCTTCTGCGAAATGAATCTCTCCCTTCCGATCGTGAAGGTAGTAATAATAGGGCGTTTCTTCTGGGAAGATGGCTGCCTTAATCGCTGGAAGTCCAGGATTAGAAATCGCAGTCGGTGGCAGTCCATAATTTCTTCGTGTGTTGTAGGGCGTATCTTTTTCGAAGTCTTCGGTGTAGAGCGGTCGTTTCCACTCATTTAACTCATATCTGGTCGTAGCATCCACTCCCAAGTGAATTCGCTCGTCTAGACGCTTCCAGAGCACTCCTGAGACCTGCAGCATCTCATCCTCCGTATTCGCCTCTCGTTCAATCATAGATGCCATAATGACAATCTCATTGAGTGTCCGTCCTGATTGCGCAATTCCTTGTCGAAATGGGGCTATTTGTTGCTGGAAAGTATTGAATAAACGTGAGATAAAAAGCTTCGTTGTAAATGTCTTTGGATTTACAAAATAAGTCGAAGGAAAGAGTTGTCCCTCCAGTGAATCTATTTCAAATGTAAAATTGCAAAAGTTCGCACACTCTATTAAATCCCCTGCTTCAAGCAGACTCTTCTTTGCGAGAATGTCGTC
Source organism: uncultured Candidatus Peribacteria bacterium (assembly GCA_964513975.1). Taxonomy (GTDB): domain Bacteria; phylum Patescibacteriota; class Gracilibacteria; order UBA4473; family UBA4473; genus CAZVBV01. The sequence goes on along the minus strand of CAZEON010000004.1, from coordinate 18,800 downwards.
AATCTGCGCAATCGTTGATCCCTCTGGAATCGTAATCCGAATCTCTGAGCTCTTCCCGTGTTGCAATACATCTGCGATCTCTTTGAATGTGAGATTTTTTTGAATCACAAACTCCCCCGCCTGATATTTTGTAGACAATCGATTCCATCGAGAATAAAACCGAAACACAAACGCATCGCGGATGAGTTCCTTTTCTTCTAATCTTTCTGAAATTGTTGAAAGCGTTGAGCCTTTCACAATCTCAATAGAAACTCGATCAGTGCTATCAGAATTCGGTCGATTCCATACCAGCGCCACCCGTCCTGCAAAGTAGAGTCCTAGAAATACAATTACGAGCAACAAAAATTTCTTCATCAAAAATGTCTCTTTTTTAAAATTTTAAATTTAACATTTAACATTAGTTTCCTCCTCCCATTCCAAGACCTCCCATGAGAGGTTTCATTTTTTCTGCTGCCACTTCTTGTGCTTTTTTCATAGCTCGATTCATGGCTTCTACAATTGCTTTTTCGAGTTTCTTTGTGTCTTGAACGATTGATTCGTCAATGAATTCAATTGAAAGAAGTTGTTGTTCTCCATTTACTACTATTTTCACACCACTCGCTTCAGCTGATACGTGTATTTGTGCGAGTTCTTTTTTAATTCGCTTCGCTTCCTTTTGAAGCTTGTACATGTCGCCCATTTGTCCGAACATTCCCATTTTTATAAAAGTTAAGTGATGAAATTATAGAGGTTCTCTCGAAAGGGTCAAAAATGTTTGATTTTTTTTGTTTTTCATGGTATGATTATTTGATTTTTTAACCCCTCTATGATGGAAAAACAAATCAAAAAGGATCTCGGAACAAAGCCAGAAACGCTTATTCTTTTCAAAGAAATCATGAAAGGAAGAATGAATCAGATTGCCATTAGCGCAATGATGATTGCCATTCTCGGACTTCAGATCTACTTATTCCTAAGTTTGAACCAGTTGTTTCGAATGATCATCGAAAACGTCTAAAACAGTCGTTTTATGAATAGATAAAAATTCCTCCTTCAACGGGGGGAATTTTTGTGTAAAAAAAGAAAATTATTTCTTGCCCCAAAGCAGAAGAATCGATATAATTTATGGGATTTATTCATATTCTTTTTTACACGATGACAAACGATTACAGTGCAAAAGACATTCAAGTTCTCGAAGGGCTTGATCCAGTAAGAAAACGTCCTGGAATGTACATCGGTTCAACCGATGAACGAGGACTCCACCATCTTGTTTGGGAAGTTATTGATAATGCTATCGATGAGGCAATGGCTGGATATTGTGAAAACATTAATGTCCGTGTCGAAAAGGATGGTTCTCTCTCTGTATTTGATGATGGACGAGGAATCCCTGTCGAGAAACACGACCAAACGGGAATCTCTGCTGTTGAAACGGTGTTAACCGTACTTCACGCTGGAGGAAAATTTGGAGGCAGTGGATATAAAGTCTCTGGAGGGCTCCATGGTGTGGGAGTAAGTGTGGTGAATGCACTTTCTATTAGAACAGAAGTAACCGTTGATCGAGACGGAGGGAAACACTTTGTAGCGTTTGAAAGTGGAGCTCCTGCAGAACCTTTAAAAAAAATCGGAAAAGCAACAACACAAGGAACCTTGGTTCAATTTTGGCCAGATCCGAAGATTTTTGAAACTCTTGATTTTAATTTTGATACAATTAAAAAACGTGTCCGACAACAGGCTTATCTCACAAAGGGGGTAACCATTTCTCTCTTCGATGACCGAGAGGATCAAGTAAATGCCTGTCAATTCTACTTTGAAGGCGGCATAGCTTCTTTTGTACATCATTTGAACGAGGACAAAGAGAGTCTTGGTCCTGTTGTTATGCTTGACGAAGAAAATGATGGTATCGCTGTAGAAGTAGCGTTGCAATACACACAGGAGTTCCGTGAAACGATTTTCACCTTTGCGAACAATATTCAAACGACAGAGGGGGGAACACACCTCACAGGATTTAATACGGCCCTTACACGAACGCTCAATAAATACTGCCGAGACAATGGACTCTTGAAAGAAAAAGAACCGAACTTCACGAGTGAAGATGTTCGTGAGGGAATTACAGCGATTATTTCTGTAAAAGTTCCTGAACCACAGTTTGAAGGACAAACAAAATCAAAACTCGGGAATTCCAATGTTCGAAGTGCTGTAGACAAAGTGTTTTCTGATAAATTCACAGAATTTCTCGCTGAGAATCCGAATGATGCCAAAATTATTGCTAACAAATGTGCTCTTGCCACACGCGCTCGACTCGCCGCTCGTGCAGCCAGAGACACCGTAATTCGAAAAGGAGCTTTGGATGGACTCAATTTGCCAGGGAAATTGGCTGACTGTTCTTCGAAAGATCCTGAAAATTCAGAAATCTTCATTGTTGAGGGAGATTCTGCGGGAGGTTCTGCCAAGCAAGGACGAGACCGACACACGCAAGCCATCTTGCCACTCCGAGGAAAAATCCTCAATACTGAGGAATCTCGACTCGATCGCATGCTCGCAAACACAGAAATTAAAAGCTTGGTGATTGCGCTGGGAACAGCCATTGGAGATACATTCTCTCATGAGAAACTTCGATACAAAAAAGTTGTCATCATGACCGATGCCGATGTTGATGGGGCGCACATCAGAACGCTCCTCCTCACGCTCTTCTACCGACACTTCAAACCACTCGTAACACGAGGGAATATCTTTATCGCACAACCACCGCTTTATAAATTGCAAAAAGGAAAACAAGAGTGGTACGCCATGACCGATGAAGAAAAAGACGCGCTGGTGAAAGAACACGATGTAAAAGGTGAAAATATTCAACGATATAAAGGTCTGGGGGAAATGAACCCTCAACAACTGTGGGAAACCACAATGGATCCAAAGACAAGAACCTTAGTACAAGTAACGGTCGATGATGCGGAACGAGCCGATCATCTGTTCAAAGTCCTCATGGGAAGCGAAGTACTCCCACGTCGAAAATTCATTCAGACACATGCTGCGGAGGTGAAGGATTTGGATATCTAGGAATTGCCAATTGCCCATTTTCAATTTTCAATTTAAAAAAACACTGTCATTCCGGCTTGTCCGGAATCGGACAAGGATTTGAAAAATGGAAAAAGAGTCCCCGATAAAAACGAGGACAGGCTCCGCGAAAAATAAAACACAGGTTCTTCGCTAACGCTTGCAAACAAGAAAACAACTCATCTGATTCTGGATGTAACCAGAATGACTGATTTATTTGACAATTGGCAATTGAAAATTGAAAATTGTTCCTAGTCCACATCAAACACTTGTCTCAGCACCCAATCAATAAATCTAAATTTTAGTTTTTTGCGTCCAGAAAAATCTCTCTGTACGAATGAAATCATAGTTACCCCTGCCACTTCTCGAATACGAAGGTTATCTTCGAATACACCTCGCAGTGCCGGATCGAATTGAAACTTAATATTGTTCTCATCACAAAAACTGATCAAATTTAATGTGTGTTCAAATCCATCACATTGAATCAGCGCTGTAATTTTTTCTTTTTCACATACTGCCTCTAATTTATCCAATTTCCCTAATATTGGCACAATCGTTTTTGAACTTTTCCCATTTGAAGATTGAAAATTGAAAATTGAAAATTGATACATGCCATATGGATCAATCACACCCACAATTTTGTACGGCGCGTAGGGGTTTGTTTCGATTGCTTCAATCAGTTTCTCAGATACTCGATTCGCTCCCACGATGAGGGTTCTGTAAATGTTTTTCTCTTTTTTCTTTGCCCAGGCGAGAAACGATCGAAATATCCATTGGGTGATCGCGAGCCAGATAACTCCAAAGAAAAAGATATAGACTCCTATAAGGCGAGAAAAGAGAATCTCTCGTGGGAAGAAGTAGGTCACAATAAGAATTCCCACCGCCAGTGCTCCTCCGAATAGGGAGAGAAGAAAATCAAACCATTTTCGTCCTCCTGATCTGGGAGGAATACGGTAATATTTTGAGAAAACAAGAAAGCCAATCCATACAAGAGTTGCTCCTCCCGCAAGCAATGCAAACAGTTCAAACGGAAAGTCTGTTGAAAAGATCCATCCCACACGAAGAAAGTATGCCAACACAAAAGCACCATATACTCCAACAACATCCAACACAATGTGTCCCACCCGCCAATAAATCCAGTTTTTTGACATCGGTTGTATTGTAGCAAAGTTAGTTAATAGTTAACAGTTTATAGTTTACAGCACTGTAGGAGCGAATCCATATTCGCGGAAGTGAAAAAACAAGTATAAAGAGTCGAAAAGCTAAAAAATATTTTAGACATTAGAAATTAGATATTCTTTTAACCTTTTACATTTAATATTATTTCCCCTTACGAAAAACCCCCCACAAAGCAGGGGGGTTTAATTTTAAGAAGTAATCTTCTATTCTAATCCTCAAATAGGAAGTTTAGTCATCCGCAGAAGGACAAACTTCAGCCGGACCAGCCCCACCCCCACCAACGATACATCCACCATCATTAATATAGAGGTATGTTTCATCAGTACCCTCTAAATCATCAAATGCCTCTCCAAAAACTCCAGAATCAGTACCAGAACAAGCAAAACCCGATTCTGCGACACCAGATATTGCATCCATTGCTAGTGTGGTTCCATCCATCAAAACTCCTGGTTCTCCTGTCTCCTCAGTGCTTGTTGATTCTCCCCATGTCGCTATTACAAACTCATTGTCATCTCCAATTCCAGCATCAGTACCACCCAGCATTCCAAGGAAGTAACAGATCGCATTCTTTCCTGCAGGAACTCTAAAATCGTTAGCTGACATAAGCGTATCGAGCTCAGTGAAAGTATAGATATATTTCGTATTCGTCCAATCATCCGCACCATCCACCTTAATCATCAAAGCAATATTTTGCACAGCTGATTGCCGTTCTGCATCACGTGCTTTTCCGAAGTAAGATTTGAACGTCGCTGTCGAGATCGTTGCGAGAATACCAATGATCACGATCACTACGAGAAGCTCAATAAGCGTAAAACCGAAATTTCTTTTTTTCATTATGAAGAGGTTTAAGAATTAGAAGAAAGGTAAACTTCATAAATCATTGTACGAAGCGGTTTGAAAGAAATCAAATTATTTGTTCAAAAAACAGTGGCGAGATAACAAAAAGGTTTTTTATTATACAAAGTGTTTTAGGTTCTCTTTCATGAATTTCGTTGTATTTCCACTCTTCAAAATAAAAAGAGATAAAAAAAAAGTAAGAAATACTTATAGAGGTGGATGAGTCTTTCCATGAAGTTTCGTACCGAATAAAAAGACTCATCCGACTCTGAAAACAAAATAATATTATCAAGTAGAGTATTCGTCACCTTCTCTTTCCCTTTCATTCCATTTCAGTGAAAAAGAATGTTTTCATGATGGTAGAACTTTCCATCATTCTCCAAACAGAATTAACTATATTTAAACATGAGATTCTAGACACAGCGGGGAACCTTCATTAGGCAAGAGAAATGGACATAAACATGGAAGATAAAAAAGACCCACTGTCATTACAGTAGGTCTTTTCTCGTTTTATCCCTTCCTTTTTTATTTGCTACTTTTTCTTTGTGTCGTTCGATTATTGAGAAACCAATATCGTTGATTTTTCTTGATGGCAGAAGTGTTTCTATCTTTTACTTTCCGTACATCATTTGTAATATTCGTATTTTTCTTTTGAGGTTTAGATCGTAGCTTAAAGATCCGATCCGAAATACTCTTTAATGTTCGTGCTTGAAATGTTGGTCGATCAACATTTTTCGTTGTAGATAAATTACTTTTCAAAGTCCTACTAAAAATATTTCTTCGTGTTTTTGTACGAGATGTTGGTCGATCAACATTTCTACTGGTAGATAAATCTCTTGGATTTTTCGCTACTTGGATTTCTACTCTCTTTGTCAAAACGTTGTTATCCATATTGTAATCAATTATCTCTGGATTTGCGTACGCTTCGAGCATGTGTTTCCCTGGTGCTAAATAGAAATCTCCGTATTCCTCCCCTTTTGTAAGAAGAACACTGAAGTGTGTTGATTTCAAGTCAAATCGATCATTGAAGAGACTTTTTCCATCTACTTTATACCCCCACCAAAGCACTGTGTCCTCTTTTGGATTTTTATTTAATACATACGTAGAAAGCTTTATTTTTTGCTCTCCATCACTGTTGTACTCCCCTATCTTTTGCACAAGAATGTTTTTTACAGAAATGTCTTGATGTAATTTTGAAGTTGTTGCTGATTTATCACGTTCTACTGTGGAAATAGGAGCGGCTTCCTCAGGACGAGTATATTTTTTATTTCTTAAAGCCGTGTTCTTCGTATTTCTTGTTGTTTTTGTACGATATGTTGGCCGATCAACATTCCTTGTTGTAGATAAATTACTTTTCAAAGTCCTACTAAAAATATTTCTTCGTGTTTTTGTACGAGATGTTGGTCGATCAACATTTCTCGTTATAGATAGATTTTTAGGATTTTTCTTTACTTCGATTTCTACTCTCTTTGTCAAAACGTTGTTATCCATGTTGTAATCAATTATCTCTGGATTTGCGTACGCTTCGATTGTGTGTTTCCCTGGTGCTAAATAAAAATCTCCGTATTCTTCCCCTTTTGTAAGAAGAACACTGAAATATGTTGACTTCAAATCAAATCGATCATTGAAGAACTTATTACCATCTACTTTATATCCCCACCAAAGCACTGTATCCTCTTTTGGATTTTTATTTAATACATACGTAGAAAGCTTTATTTTTTGCTCTCCATCACTGTTGTACTCCCCTGTCTTTTTCACAAGAATGTTTTTCACAGAAATGTCTTGATGTAACATTGGTGTTGTTGCTCTTGACTCCGTCACACTAAGTGCAAAACCTAAACTCGGAACACAAAGTGCTCCTGTAACGAGAATTGAAAGAAATTTTTTCATGATTTTAAAAGTTAGAAAATAAGAAAACGGACTTTCACCTAGGTTAACTTTTATCTTCCATTTTTGTGACATGTTTTTTTATGATTTCAAAAGTGAGAAAACAAAAAGCCTATCAATCCAAATTCCATTATAAAGAGATAACATTTTTTCACAAATTTTTTTAGTCTTCTTTTTCTTCTCTGTTTTGCAATATTTCTTCGATACGTATTTTTGCATTCCCCTCCTTTGGAAACTGAAAAGACTCCCCTGTTATTTTTTCAAATAACTGAATATACTTCTCTGCCGCTACCATTCGAAGTTCATCGGTCATGAATTCTGCTGGATTTTTTTCTGGATCATTTACATCATATCCAGCTCCGACAATCATTCGTCTGACAAATTCTTTATCGAGCATGTCCGGTTCTTCGTCATTATTGAATCTCTCTTCGTACGAATCAGCAATCCAGTATCGAGATGAATCTGGTGTATGTACTTCATCAATCACCATGAGATTCCCTTCACTATCAATTCCCATTTCGTATTTTGTATCGACCAAGATGAGTCCTCGTTCCGCTGCTACCTTTTGACCAAGGGTGAACATTTTCATCGCATAGTCCTCTACTTGTTCATACATTTCCGCAGTTACAAGTCCTTGCGCTACGATTTCTTCTTTTGTAATCGGAGCATCATGAGCACCAGGCTCAGTTGGTTTTGTCGTTGGTGTAATAATAGGGGCTTCAAACTTCTGATTTTTTTGCATCCCTTCGGGCATTTCCAGTCCACAGATTTGTCGATCAAGATTTTCGTAGGCATACCAAGACGATGTTTTCGTGGTTCCTGTTAAATATCCTCGAACAATAATTTCCACAGGCAAAACTTTTGCATTCTTTACAAGAGAAATATTTGGATCCGGTGTTGAAATGAAATGATGATTGACCACCCCATCGAGTTTTGCGAACCACCATGCTGCAATGCGGTTCAAGACTTGTCCTTTAAAAGGAATCGTCCCCAAAATGAAGTCAAACGCTGAAATCCTGTCTGACACTACAATAGCTCGTTGTTCATTTGGGAGGGTGAAACTTTCCCGTACTTTTCCTGAGTGATATGAAAGTGCCTCAGGGAAATCGATTTTATCCACCGTAGAGCCAAGTGCCGATTGAATTTTGTCTTGCATTAAAAATATTTTTTGAAGAAAACAATATAATTGTACTCAATTTTAAGAAAACTTTGAAAAAAAATTGCAAAACGAAAAATTATACATATAATTATATATGAAATTTACCTTTAATTTATAAAAATGTTTGATACTGTTTCCATCTCCCAACTCCAAAAATCTGCAGGAAGAGTTCTTAAAAACTGTTCTGGAGCTATTTATGTACTTTCAAACAACAAAAAAATCGGTATTATTTTTAATGAAGAAATGTTGAATATAATGGAAAGACGAGGATTCCTCGAAGAATTAGAAGACTGTCTTTTAGCTCAAAAAATAGAAGAGACACAATCAGAAAATAAGTTTTCTTCCTTACAGGAACTCAAAAATGCGATATAAAATCGAAAAACAATTTTTACGAGATTTAAAAAATATTGACGATAAAACAATAAGAATGTTAGTAGTAGAGATTGTTGAAAAAACGGAGACTGCAAAAAATATTTCTGATATGAATTTTATAAAATTGCGAGGATTTGATTGTTTTTACAAAAAAAGAATTCGCAATTATCGTATTGGCATTATTTTTGAAAAAAATATGATTATTTTTTGTCGTGTTCTTCATCGACAAAATATATATAAAAAAATCCCAAAAAAATGAAATTCGAGGTCCTTACCCTTTTCCCTGAAAGCTTTGAGAGTTTTCTCAAAACGTCCATTATCGGACGCGCCATAGACGAAGGAAAAATAGAAGTGCGATTGTTTGATATTCGTGATTTCTCTGAGAATAAACACAAGAAAGTTGATGACGTTCCATTCGGTGGTGGCGCTGGAATGGTGATGATGTGTCAGCCACTCTTTGATGCGATTGAGCATGTGAAACAATTGGAAGATGATAAAGCTCCTGTCATTTTTATGACGCCTCAAGGCGAGACATTCAAACAAGAAATGGCAGAAGGGTTTATTGAACAAAAAATGTGTTCAAGAATCATTCTCCTCTGTGGGCATTACGAAGGAATTGATCAGAGGGTTCGCGATGCCTTAGTAGATCAGGAGATTTCTATTGGAAATTTTGTCCTTACGGGAGGAGAACTCCCAGCTCAGATTCTTATCGACGCCATTGCACGACTCCTTCCTGGAGTATTGGGCAGTGATAAAAGTGCGAGTGAGGAAAGCTTTTCTAAAAGCCTTGATCGGAAACTAGAATACCCTCATTACACACGCCCTGCAGAGTTTCGAGGAATGGAGGTTCCAGAGGTTCTTCTTTCAGGACATCATAAAAAGATTGAGGAATGGAGGAGGGGCAAATGTAAAATGCCAAATGTTAAATTCAAAAATAAATCTTAATTTTAAAATTCAAAATTAGACATTGGACATTCTTTTTACCTTTTGCCTTTTACCTTTAACATTATTTCAACATTTTACCTTTAACCTTTAACATTAATTTGCATTCCTCTCCCCCCTTCCTCTACAATAAATCAGAAATAAAAATACACACATGAAAAACCTTAATCAGGCGGACATCACGTTTCCTTCCATTTTTTCTCGATTCTTGGTTGGATTTGGATCGGGTTTCATTGGAACGATTGTTTTAGGAATTGTTCTTTTTCTCAGTTGGAGCATCGTTGGAGAGACGCTTTCTCCGAGTGATGTTGTAAAGAATGAGTTTGGGATCAGTGTTCAAACCGAATCCCACCCTCTCTTCTTAAGTATTATTACATTGGCCGTATTCTTAGCGACGTTGGCCTCTAACATCTCATATGTATTGCTCGCAACAATGGTTGATGAAAAATATTCACGACGATCAACGGCTCTTACTCAGGTGTTTTTCGGGAATCTTGTAATTTTGATTCTCATGCTTCCCGCGTATGCCTTTTCAAATCAACTCTTTGGACAAATGGGAGGCGCCATAACGGGAGCCTTGCATTTAACACTCGGGACTTTTTTCAGTTTCTTTGTTCTCGAAGCACTCCATCAATCGAAATACCTTATTGTAAATATGTACGGAATGATTTTGGGATTGATTTTATTCTTCCTGATTGCGGGATCTCTCGCCAATTCACAAAACACTGCTTCTGCATTCCTTCTCATGTTCCCTGTTCTTCTGGGATCTATGGCAATTGGAAATCGAATTGGAGAAGTCCTCTATCTCTGGATGTACCAGAACTATGGAAAAGATTTCCTTAATGTTGATACAAAATTCGGATCTGATTATGGAGAAAAAGATTCTCAGGGTACTCACGACTTCGATCTTTAGAAAAACAGTTAAACAGTTAAAAAGCATAAAAGTCTAAGAGTTATTACTTTTTAACTCTTGTTCTCTTTAACTCTTCAACTTCAAAAAAGACCCCACAATCGCGAGGTCTCTTTTTAAAATCGTAAATCAAAAATTGGCAATCGAAAATGCCTTTACTCAGTAACAGCCTCTGGAGCAACTTTTTGCTGACATGCTGGATTAAGCAATGTTACTTGTTGTTCTCCCATATTGAGAACAACTGGCTGACATTGCAGTCCGAGTGAAATAGTTTGTGCAACAGCCTTTTGCATTCCGTGTTGTACTCCAAGTTGGTACACTTCTTGTTGCAAGTAGTTTCGAGCACTATTAACTACAAAGACGATTGAAAAAACAATCCAGATGACCAAAATAATTTTTGATACTGGCCAATCCGTAACTTTCAATGGATTTTTCATGGGAAATAAGGGGTTATAAATCGTCAGGTACTTTAGGAAGAAAAGTCAGAACCTGCAAGTTTTTTTATTTGCAAAATAAGCATTTTATTTTCTATGAACAATATGAACAATAAAAGATTGCGCAAAGTTTTTTTATTGTTCTATACTTTATTGGGCGTGAAAAAAAGTTTTAAAAAGTTTTGCACTCAATTTGAAACTTGTTACACTTCTCGCCGTAAACAATCATTTTATTGTCTCTAACCCACAGAAAAAATGAAAAAAATGCTTATCGTTTCACTTGCCCTTGGAATGGGGATCCTCCTCACCTCAAGCGCTGAAGCTTATAAAGAACCTGTTCGAGAGGACACAGGAAGTTATTCACACAAACTTTCATTACAAAAGAAACTCAACAACGCGCTTCAAATGCGATGGTCTTTTCTTAATAAAAAACACAACGAACGAAATATTGGACAGAAAACAATTCCGTACCAACAAGCAATGCACCTTGAATCTCGAAAGACAGCAAACACTTCTAACGTTTCAACAATGATGAATCGAAAAGGAGCAATGACAGATTACAGCAACATAAAAACGAGAGAAGATGGAAACTATTTCCGTCCAAACCGAAAAGCTGTTTTCAAATCTCGAGCTATCGATTACTACGTTGATGGAGGAGACGCTGGAAAAGAAGCTATGGAGTCAAATGTGATTTTTGGATCAACGCACAAGGTTGATACAAACAAATACTACAACACATACTGGAAAAAAGATTTCCAATCAATCGGAAAAATTCGTGACGTACAACGAGCATTCTACTCTCCAGCAAACGCAAAGTCTGGAACGCAACGACTTTACTCACAACGAAAAGGAGCTTATAGCCGAAACATGATGCACCCTTTCGTAAACGATGAACTTGGAGGATTCTTCAGTACAGAGGCTGAGTAATCTCTCATAAATAACGAACTTAAAAAGACTTCACAATTGTGGGGTCTTTTTTTATTTTCGATTTCAGATTTTCGATTTGTGATTTAAAAACTATAGACTCTAAACTATTAACTATTAACTAACTTTGTTAGAATCCTCTTGATGCAAGAAATCTATCGAACCGATAAATCATACCAATGGAATTATGACAACGGACCATCTTTTGAGGGACCTTTTCCTGAATTAAAAAAATCAGAGAAGAAATTCAAACTCTGGAACTTTGAACTGAACTCCCCTCTTGGCATCCCTGCAGGACCACTGCTCGATTCGAAATGGATAAACCTCTATGGGAAACTTGGATTCGATATTCCCGTGTACAAGACCGTACGAACGATTGAACGAGAATGTCATCCCAATCCTAACTGCGTGTTTGTAGATGCCCCACGACAATTGGATGTTGCTGACATTGGAGGTGATATTACAACGAGAACAACTGATCCCACGAGTGTAGAAAATATTACAATTACCAATTCCTTTGGAGTCCCCTCACAACCACCAAGTGTATGGATGGCGGATATCGAACGAGCGAATAATTCCCTTGGCGAAGGTCAAGTCATGATTGTATCGATCATGGGAACCCCAGGAGAAGGACGAGATTTGGTACAAGATTACGCGAACTGTGCACAAATGGCGAAGGAAGCAGGAGCAAAGATTATCGAAGCGAACTACTCCTGTCCGAACATTTGTACTGATGAAGGAAGCTTGTACAAAGATCTCAAAACATCGAGCAAAATTTCAAAAGCGATTCGAGAAGTGATTGGTGATACACCGTTCTTGATAAAGATGGGAATGCTGGCACCCGAAGAACTGCGAGCCGTGGTCGAAGCCAACCTTCCCTTCGTGGACGGGTTTGCAGGAATCAATACGATTGCAATGGATGTACGAACCCCTGCTGGCGAGCAAGCTTTACCAGGAGCAAATAGGTTGCGAGCAGGACTCTGCGGAGAAGCAATCCGAGATGCAGGACTAGCTTTTACAAAAGAACTGGCAAAGATTCGAAAAGAAAAAAATGCTGACTTCGTGATCTGTGGAGTAGGAGGAATGATGAATGCTCAGGATCTACAAGACAGACTTGATGCGGGCGCGGACATCGTAATGTCGGCTACCTCTGCCATGTGGGATCCGAATCTCGCGAGAGATTTCAGAAATCTTTAAACAATGAAAAAGACCTGCACCATAACTAATCAGCCTTTTGAAATCACAGAAGATGATTTGAAGTTTTATGAGCAAATGGACGTTCCGACTCCGACTCTCTGTCCTGAGGAGAGAATGCGAAGACGACTCGCCTTTCGAAATGAACGAAATCTTTCCAAACGATTGTGTGATTCTTCTGGCAAAGAGATGATTTCTCTTCATGCCAGAAAAACCAAGTTTCCTGTCTATGATAATGAGGAGTGGTGGGGAGATTCTTGGGATGCGAAGGATTATGGGATGAATTTTGATTTCACCCGTCCGTTCTTTGAACAATTTGAAGAACTCTGGGAAAAAGTGCCCAAACTCGCTCGTCTCCAACAAGGAACCTCTGAAAATTCAAAATATACAAACGCTGCTGCGAACAATAAAAACTGTTATCTGATCTTCTCTGCAGGATTTAATGAAGACTGTATGTATTGCCAAAACTTGGATCAATCTCGTGATTGCGTGGATTGTTTCAATATTTTCAAGACGGAGCTCGCCTATCAATGCGTGGATTGTTCAGATTGTTACAACATCACTTTTTCGCAGAAGCTTAATAACTGTAATGATACTCATCATTCCTACGATTGTTTGGGATGCGACAATGTTTTTGCTTGTGTAGGACTCAGAAAGAAAAGCTATCACGTACTCAACAAACCAGTGAAGAAGGAAGAATTTGAAGCGCTTCTCAAGGATGAAAAAGCCCAAGAAGAAGTGCTGAAGGATCTTCAGAAAATTTACCTGGATCAACCACGAGAATATTGTTCCTTCCTTCGATGTGAAGATTTCTCTGGAGATAATCTCTTCAATTGTAAAAGCACACACCATTCTTGGGATTGCAAAAATTGCGAAGACCTGAAGTACTGTGATCAAATGCGAAGTGCCAAAAGCTGTATGGATGTGAGTTATTTCGGGTGCGCGGGAAGCAATGAACTCTGCTATGAGTGTGAAGCGATAGGCATGGGCGCTTTCAATATTAAGTTCTCAAAATTTGCAGGCGAAGGCTGTGCCAATATTACCTATTGCTATGAATCGTACGGAAGCAAAGATTGTTTTGGATGCGTCAGCATGAGGCAGTCTCAGTATTGTATTTTTAATAAGCAATATTCTGAAACCGAATATAAAGCACTTCATGAGAAGATTATCGAGCACATGAAAAAAATGGGTGAATGGGGGGAGTTCTTCCCGGCTAGGATGTCCCCTTTCCCATACAATCTTTCTACTGCGTATGACGTTCTCCCACTTACAAAGGAAGAAGTACTCGCGCGAGGATGGAAATGGGCTGATCCTGAGAAAACGGACTTCAAGTCCCCTACCTTGGACAAGCTTCCAACGACGAATGAAGCAACAAATGATCTGTGCCAAGAACTCCTCGCCTGTACTCATTGTCAGAAGAACTACTCAATTCTCAAACCTGAACTGAAGTTCTATAAAAAAATGAATCTCGAACTTCCTGATTTGTGTTCTGATTGTCGCCACGAGGATCGACTCAAGCTTCGATTGCCTCGAAAACTATGGAATCGGAAATGTGATAACTGTTCAGCAGATATTCAAACCCCTTTCTCGCCCGACAGGCCAGAGAAAGTTTTTTGCGAGAGGTGCTATCTCGATGCGGTGAATTAGTTTTTCTAAGGTGCTAATCCTATAAAATTGTGATTTTCAATTATTGGATTTTTTAATGATCCATCTAAGTGTTTTTTGAAAACTGAACGAAACTGTTTAAAACTCACTCTTTGTGCAATGTGATCTATGGATCCATGACTTACTGGATTCTTCCCTGTTTTATTTAAAAGGAAATTCACTTGATTCATAAACAAAGATTGATTCACTTGCCCATATGGTCTTGCGTTAATCATTGTATGATAATAGTCACTTAGTGCATTGATATCTTTTGTTTTCAAAAATTTATTCAAGTGCTCACTTCCTGCCTTAAAGTATTGAGGCATTTTCATTCCAGAAGGATAAAAATGCCTTCCTACTGAATTAGCTATTCCTGATTCAGAAACTCCATTGATTTTTAGAACCTCATCCACAGAAAAACCTAATTGCTGAACATATTCATTCATATATGTCCTTCCAGAGCTCATAACATTTTCACCATTACGAATGATACCAGACTCTACAGATATCTCACCCTTTCCAACATAATTTTTTGAAGCCTTGATATGCATTTCATTACACATTTTTTCAAATTCTTTTACAGAAAATGATTTTTTATTTTTTATTACATTTTCGAAGTAACTTTCTGCCTTCATATAACTCTCTTTATATTTCGCAAAATTGGGATCCTTTTTCACCTTAGGATCTCGAACGAGGTATGCATCATCCGTAGTATTCACTATTTTTTCTGAAGACTTTGTTTTCACTGGCGCTTTCTTAGTAATCGTTTTTTTTACTGGCACTTTTTTTGTTACTGGTGCTGTTGTCTCCCAAAGACTCAAGCCTTCTACTTTTGTGCTCAATTTTTTAAAAGCATAATACTTTTCTGTTTCTAAACTTATTTTTGCTTTTGTTTGTTTTATTTTTTCAGCACTTGCTTTTGTTTTTTGAAGAACTCCCAATTCTTTCTCTGGTGACTTAAACGCTTTTTCCGCCTTATTCGCTCGAACTTCCAATCGCTTCCCAAGCCCCTTATCGAATTTTCCGATTCTTAAATGACTCTTTGTCAAAGATCTTGTACTCCCAACATCTTTTAATACCTCATCCACCATTACTGTCCATTCTGAGCTATTTGCTAAACCTTTTGATGCATTTATTTTATCATAAGCTGCCTTCCTTCTAGGATTTTCAAGCAGTTTCGTGCGCTTATTCCTTGCTTTTGTTAATTGCTTATCAAGCACCACCTTTTGACCTTCTAAAAATTTTGTACTCTTAACTCCCATTTTTGCTTCTACTGAAGCTACTTCAACTTCTTTTGCTGCAATACTACGATCAAGTTTGCTTACGCGAGAATGGGACCATCTCTCTCTCCGTGTGAATCCTTTTATTTTTGGAGATACTTTTACCTTTCCCCATGTTTTCTTTTTGAACCACTGACTTGGTCTCATTCTAGTTCTTGTTTTAGAAATTTTGAATTCCGTCCGACTTTTTCTTGAAATGTTTCTTGCAACTTTTCGAAACGGCCATGCCATAGCATCCACTGTCCAACTAACTGTTTTCCCTGTGGCTTTTACCAATGGTTTTCCTAAATAGGCAAACTTCTTCCCCACCGATGTTTTTGAAAACCAACCAAATCCATATGTCACCTTTCCTCCTGCAATTTTCGCTTTATTAGATCCTGTTTTCACAACATCTTTTCCTCTCGCAAGTTTTTTAGAATTTTTGATGTTCTTTATTTTTTTAAATCCAGCTTTCACTTTTTCCCATATTTTCCCAGGCGCTTTTTTTATTGCACTCGGTGCTTTTTTGAGTTTTCCAGGAACTTTCTTCAAACCTCGTCCAATCCCCTTTCCAATATTCTTCCAACCCCCTGCCACATGTGTAATACTTTCTTTCCATGCTCCCTTGCTTACCACATTCTTTGCTACTTCTTTTGCAAATATTCCACCTCGTGCCATATTGACCCTCATTCCTGTTCGACCAGCTGTTTTTAGTGCTGTTTTTGCTGATGCCCTTCCAATAATTCCTGCCGCTCTTACCCCTCCTGCTGTAGCACCACCTGCTCCTCCTGTGAAAAATATTACCGCAACATTAGTTGCTGATTCTGTAAGCGCATTTACATAATCTGTAAAACTCTTCGCTTCTTTCCATGATTCTGCAGCAATTGTTCCTTTGATAAGTCCATCCCAATAAAATCGTCTAAGGTTTCCCCCTCCCCAAACATATTTTGACTTTCTGTCTTTAGAAAAATCAAATCCAATTGCCCCTGCCAAAGCATTCACAAATCGATCAGGACGTGAAGCAATTGATCCGATTCCTTCTGAAAATTTCCCTATCGATTTAGCCACACCTCCTAAACCAACAAATCTCAATACCTTAGATTCTCCCAATTTCTGTAAACCTCTTCCCAGTGTCCCCAATGTCGCATCCCATACATCCGCCGCTTTAAATTCCATTTTTCCAATAGATACTCCCCATTCTTCCGTAATCATATGGTTCGCTTTTAAATTTTGGTGAAGAGACTCTAAATTTCCTACCGCAGACTTCAGTGTCTTGAGTACTACCAATTCATTTTTTCCAAATTTAGCAGAAAAACTATTTAGATATTCTTGTTTTTTGTCTTTCGACATTTTCACCCCCATTAATTTTTCTTCTTTTGCGATAGATTGCTCTAGTTCATCAAGTGCATCTTTTTTCTCTATTTCTTGAGAATCTGGTAAATTCGTTACAATCGCGTCTTTAATTTGTTTTCCTTCAACTGCTATCCTGTCCGCTTTTGCTCCAAGATTCTGTGATTGTTCTTTATATTTTTGTTCAAATTTTTCCTTTTGTGCTGTTAATTTTTTCGCCTTTTCATTTTCTCCTGTTAGTACTCCCAAAACAGATGTGTGTTCTGCCCTACCTGCCCACTTCTCAAGCTTCCCCCAACCCAACCATCCACCCAATCTTTTGCAAGCGGCTATTGTCATATTACGACCCCCCTCAAACGGTGCAGCCACCAAAGCAACAACTCCCAAAATCGTATTCTTGGGACTGTCTTTTTTATTTTGAAATTCTTGATAGATATTCCCCATTTCTTCTGCACTCCCATTCAGTACTTCTGTCTCTATTCCAAAAGTTTCTGCTGCTTGGAAATGTTTCTGTAATTCAAATTTTGCACCTCCGACCGTTTTTAAATTTTCTGCATTAAATCCTGTTTCTTTTTCAATTTGAAAATTTCCAGATTCAATACTCTTAAATGCTTCCTTATAACGAGCCTCAGCCTCTTCGATAGACATCTCTGACTTTCTTTCGAGTTCTCGTTGCCTCGCTTCTACTTTTTCTGTATGTACTGCTAGTTCTGTTTCGAAATTCTCAAGATTCTCTGTTTGCTGTCTCTCAATTCCTTGATTTTTGTCTTGTGCAATTTTATCCACATTTTGAATGAGCTCTGTTTGTTTTCTTTCTTCCAATATTTTCTTTTCATTTTCGAAAGACTGCTTCAATTCATCAAGTTTCTTGAATAAAGGTGCCTTTTCATCCTCAGAACCAGGCCTTGCTGTTAATTGAGAACGATACTCTTTAATCTTCTGAATATATTCATCAATATTCTCAGCTCCTTGGGTATACCCACTTTTAAGCTCATCGATCTTACTTTTCAATTCCTCCATTCCTGAAGGCCCTTTTTGAGCTTCTTCAATTTTTTTTGGGACAACCGCTGATTGTTGTTCTGTTATATTATTTAAGAGTGCATTGTTTTGTTGTCCATCCCTTGTTGTTCCTGTTTGTTTTTCCTTTTTAAATTCCGCGTCCTGCTTTTTTGTCTTATAACGATCATCTATCTTTTTAATCTGACCATTTTTTACTTTTAAAGATGGACTCTTAACCCAAGAATCTTTTATTTTCACCTTACCACCCTTTATCTTTATCACTTCTCCCCCCTCACGTCTTAATATTTTAACTCTTTCTCCGCGCCTTTTTACAATTTTTTCTTTCTGCCCATTTTTTTCTTTGAAATCTTTTTCCACTTCTTTTAAATCGATTTGATCCTTAAATTCATCCTTTAGCTTATTGAGTTCAGCTAACACCTCTTGCTTCATTTGCTCCTTTTCGATTTCGAATTGATTCCCCTCATCGGTGGATTCAAAAACATTCCGGAATATATATTTCCCTGGAAAAGATTTACCCGTATTTTGTTGCTTGAGGATTTTCATTTAGATTTATTCCCGAAAATTCTGATTATTCTACCATAAAAACACAAAAAACTCAAGACAAAAATACTAAAAAGTCCTAAGTTTTTCATGTACAAATTGGAATAAGGAAGTCTGTGAGG
>CAZEON010000003.1:0-47247 GCA_964513975.1 uncultured Candidatus Peribacteria bacterium | reverse complement strand
AGATTTTTCCGACTTTTTTCGTGCACAGAAAAATCTCTAAATATCTCTCACAGCCCACCTTATTCCAATTTTAAAATGAAAAACCTAAGACTTTTCAGCTTTCCTACGGCATCGAAATCCGTCGATCAATCATGGTTCGAGGCGCCATAATTATTTCATTTCCATGGAGATCTTCAATCCCCAAAATTTCAAGAGAGAATCGTTCGCCTTCCTGTCGTTCTGTTTGCACGTATCCCAAGAGAAGGGTTTTCTTGTCCGTTAAGAGATCCGCGACCACGAGTTCGGGATTCTCCTTTCGCCCCTCTTGTCCAATATTTTTATCAACAAGCTTGGCAGAAAATTCTTCTTGGCGCTGAACCATTTCATTGAAATGCACCTCAACAGTGATGAACGATCCCTTTGTATCTCCCCATAAATCTTTCCATTTTACCCGTTGGTCAACAGAGAGTTGGTCAACAGAGATTATTTCATGAAGTGTTACAAAAGGTGAAAAGGTGTCTTCAGTTGTTACCCATCGGAATGTACGCCGAGGAGAAGGAATCTCTCCCAAGAAGTGTCCTACGTTTTCATGAGAAGAGAATGAAGATTTTCGAAATGATTTTTGAGGGAAGAGCGAAATAGAAACGTTGGCGAAGAGTTCTTGTCCCCGTGGGCGGAAGATAGAAAACTCATTCAAACTTCCTTCGTACTCAAAGAGGAATTGTTTTCGGAAGGCTCGTCCTGGTTCAATTTCCGCTTCTGCAAAGAAAGGTTCAACCCCCAGGAACTTTGGAGCTCGGACTTCAAAGACACCCTTCCAATCTTGCGAGAGAGGTTCGTCTGTTCCGCCTGCATGTTGCACTGTTAATTCAACAAAGATTCCCCAACTATTGGGGCGAACCTCGCGAGCAATAACATTGAGTGTTTTTTGTAAAAATCGAGAACTTTTTCCGCCGCCTAAATTCCACTCGGTCACAACGAAGTCATTTCGTTCGGGACGAATTTGAGGAGAAATCTCAGGAGAGTATATTTGTCCTGATTGAAAATTATCTTCAATAATTCGCGTGAGTTGAGGAAGAATCGCAGGATTAAACAAGGATCGCCACACCATCTTTTTCCCAAGTCTTGAAAGAGGTCCTTTGCGTTCAGCAAGCGCTTCTTCGCTGTGTCGGTCAACATCAGAAACAAGACGAGAAAGTGTTGCAAAGAGCGTTCGGGCATTGAGATCTTGCTCGTGGAGCTTCATGTCTCCAAAGAGTACAAAGATTTCTTCAGCGGTCTTGAGATCAAAGAGTATCACATGGTCGATCGTTTTTTCTCGATAGGATTGGTAGGCGGTTCTGAAATCTTCAGCGCATATTTCCAGATCAGCGGAGGTTCCCAAATCCCAGAAATTTTGCATTTTTGAAACACGGTTCATCGGAAACAGTGCTTCTCCGAGATCAGTATGTACTTCGTATGCATTTCGGAATCGGACAACAGGGGGAAAGAGTTGAATCTCTCCTACAGCTGTTACAAAACCTCCACAAGGTCGAGCCTCGGCTTCATTCGTAAAGACAATTAAAGTTCGTCCACTGAGAAAACCGTTCACGGCTAAGTCGCGCAAGGGCCACAGCGAAACAACGAGGTACATTGCCAACAACAAAAAGAACACTTCTCCCAAATGGAGTCGTCGTTTTTTCACCTTTGTGGGTTTTGTTTTTTTTCGTTCCCAGAATTTCCAACGAACGTTTTTTACTTTGTTAATCGAATTGTTAAGCCACTGTTTCATCATAAAAGGTAAAATTTTCCCCAGTTTAGATACTTTCTATAAATTCGTCGACCGCTTCTTTCCAATCGCGGAGCCCTTCGGGAAGTTTGGTGTTCATAAAAACAGAATTCTTTGGGCGTTCTGCTTTGTATCGCCGTTCGTCTGAGGAAATTATCTTCACTTCCCCATCCCATCCTTTCTTATCCAAAAAATACTGCGCAAATCCAGCCCAGCTCACCGGGTCGCCAGAATTTTGTAGATGATAGTGTCCGGATTCTTGTTTATTGAGAATAAAATTGTCGAGGACATATTTCGCCAAATCCTTCGCATAGGTCGGTCGCCCAATTTGATCTCCCACAATTTCAAGGACATCATTTTCTTTTGCCGCGCTCCAAATCTTCGTCAAAAAATTCTCTCGTCCGATTCCAAAAAGCCATGAGGTTCGAATATTCCAAAAATCAACACCCGAAGTTTCCAAAACAATTTCAGACTGCTTCTTTGATTCGCCATAAAAATTCAAGGGTTCGCGCGGATAATTTTCTGGAATTGCAATATTACCGGGAGCAGAAAAAACGTAGTCCGTTGAAAAGTGAATAACTGATTGCTTGTGGGTGAGGAGATTTCTTAGAGCATCCACATTCATCCGCTCACACCCTCCGCGCTCGGTTTCGGCGTTCTCTACATCCGTATACGCAGCACAGTAAATAATGCGGTCAAAGTACTCGCGAGCCAAGAACTGATCTACGGCATTGAAGTCCAAAAGATCCAGATCATGATGAGTTGGTGCTTGGAAATCAAAATTCTGTTCCTCCATTAATTTAAGGAATTCTGATCCCAACATCCCGTGTTTCCCTAGCAATAGGATTTTCATGACTTTTTTGTACCCCAAAATCCAACCGTTTGCAACGTTTGTATTCTAAGGATGCTCTTTTTGGTAAGCCGAGTTCTGTAAATGCTGTCATTTATCTGATCCTGTTTTTTACAAAACAGTGTCATCGGCGAGACTAAACATTCTCTCAAACGTGAGAAAAACATCACTCAAGAAGTTTAGGCCACTCGCTTCTCCGCCCAGTGGGTTTAGCATTATAGAATTTTGCAAGACTACAACAAAGTACATGACGTACTTTATATTTCACCGACCCCTCGCAAAACGAGGTCGTATAATTTCTGTGCCACTTTCCCTCATCTATCTTTGCAGACAAACGGATTCGCTGTGAGCGATACTAGGTTTTTTCGTGCGGCTCGGACTTTCCTCCCTCTTTTTTAAAAAAGAAAGCGACAACGTTAAAAAGAGCATGTTGTGTGTACCAAAATGAGAAGAAAAGGCAAGGAATTTTTCCTGTCAAAATTGTCTCACTCCTTTGCGTTTGTCGAGAAGAAATTGAATTCTTTTGTCTAAAGCTACTAAAAAATCTTTATTTGGGACAGGATTTTGTTTTTTGTCTTCGACTATGACTCGAAGATATTCAGTACTAAAAAGATCTTCAAGATTAATCGGAGGAAGCGTGTCGACTTTTGAAAGAGACACCTTTGTCTCAGGAAGAAAGTAATCTATATTTGTCATGGCAGAAGAGATAAAAGACCTTTTTTCACTTCTCGTCAAATAACTTTCAATCAACTTGAAAAAATATCACACTTGAAGTAGGTTCGCCCCGACCTATGAACGATAGATTTATTGAAGACCTCAAGAATAGAACCGACATTGTCGAGCTTATTCGAAAGTACGCAGAGCTGAAAAAATCAGGGAAGAATTACATGTGTCGATCTCCGTTTCGGAACGAGCGAACACCGAGTTTTTGTGTGTCTCCCGACAAGCAATTTTGGTATGACTTCGGATCTTCAGAAGGAGGGGACGCGATTTCTTTCTTGGAAAAGCTAGAAGGCTTCAGCTTCGCGGAGGCGGTGGAAGTACTGGCTGATAATGCGGGAATGGACGTTCCGAAAGATTTCGAAAAAGAAAAAGGACCGTCTCGAGAAGAAAAGAAAGACATCTTTGCGCTTCATAGAAAGGCGGGAGAATACTTCCAAACCCAACTTGAAAAATCAGACAAAGCGACGAAATACCTTGAAAACAGAAAGATTACGAACAAGATTGCAAAAGAGTGGTGGCTCGGATTTGGAGGAACAGCCAAGGATGGACTCACAAAACACCTACTCAATTCAGGGTTCTCGCAAGATATGATTGCGCAATCTGGCGTGGCGTTTGAACGAGAATTTGGAGGAAAGAAAATGCAGGACAGATTCCATGGACGATTGATGATCCCGATCTTTGAACCAAAGAATGGAGAAATTATTGCGTTCACGGGACGAGATTTATCAGGAGAAAAGAAAGTAGCCAAATATGTGAACTCTCCAGAAAACCCAGTGTATCACAAGAGTGCCACACTCTTCGGGCTTCATCGAGCACGAAAAATTATCCGTGAAAAAGATGCTGTCATTTTGGTAGAAGGAAATTTTGACGTGATTTCAACTCACTCTGCAGGATTTAAAAACTGCGTGGCAACTTGCGGAACATCGCTCACAGAAGATCATTTGAGATTGATAAAACGACTGACAAAAAATATTTACCTCGCGTTTGATTCTGATCTCGCCGGAAAAAAAGCAACGCTCAGATCAACAGAAATGATTCTCAAAATGGAGTTGAACCCCTTTATTATCGACATCCCAGGGAAGAAAGATCTCGATGAAATCGCACAAAAGGACCCAGGACAACTCAAAGAAGTTATTGGTGGAGCGCAGAATGCCGTTCAATTTCTTCTTGAAAAATTCGCACTCAAAAATTTGGATGGATCAATCGAAGGAGAAAAAAAATTTCTCGATTCGGTTTTCCACTTCCTTCAATTTGTATTTCGTCCAGTTGAAAAAGATGAAATCTTGTCACGAATTGCCCAAAAAACAAAACGAGCAAAAGGAATTATCGAAGATGAGTTTGTAACATTTCTCAAAAACGTTCGGCGTCCAGTATCTAAAAAAGAGGAAGTGGTTTCAGCGAAAAAATTTACCGACGGGGAGTTCTTTGCCGGCTTTATTAGTTCGAATTGGAACTACTTCGAGGAGAAGATTAATGAAAAAGTTCTCGATCTGTTCTTCGGACAAGAGAAAGAAATTCTCGAAAAGAAAATACTTGGAACAGATCTTTCAAAAGAAGAAACAGAAACATTAGTGGGCTGGGAGCTATTTGTAGAAAATCTCTACGGAGCGAGTATCGCAGATGATGTATTGAAACAGGAATTTACGAAACTGGTTGAAAAACTTCAAAAAGTAAAACAAAAAGAGGCGCGTCTAAAAGATGCGAAAGGGTTTGGAAAGGGGTCTTCGACTTGATTTTTTCTTAAAAATACAGTATCGAGAAAGGCGATGGAAGTTCGTAAATGCAAAGTGTCAGGAAAATCGTTTGAGATTACAGATAGTGATCTTGCATTTTATGAAACCATGGGAATTTCGGCCCCAACGCTTTGCGGGGAAGAAAGGCAGCGGCGTCGTTTGTCATGGAGAAATGAGCGAAATCTTTATCGCCGAACCTGCGAGGGAAGCGGAAAACAGATTCTCTCTGTGTATGAAAAAGGGCGAGCGCAATTTCCTGTTTATGACCCAGAATACTGGTATTCCGACAACTGGGACCCATTGGAATATGGACGTGATTTTGATTTTACAAAACCATTTTTCCCGCAATTCGAAGCACTGATGAATAGCGTTCCCCAGCTCGCCAGGTCAGTAGTCAAAAATCAAAACTGCGAATTTGTAAATCAATGCGGATGGTGTAAAAATTGCTATCTTATTTTTGAGGCAGATTACAACGAATCTTGTTGGTACAGTTGTTATATTTTCGATTCTCGCTTCTGTAGTGATTGTGCGCATATAACGAATTGTGAACTCTGTTATGAATGTATCGATTGTACGAATTGCTATGAACTCAAATTTTCTCAAAACTGTAAAACCTGTCACGATTCATGGTTTTTAAAAAATTGTATCGGGTGTTCGAATTGTTTTGGATGTGTGAATTTGAGGAATAAGCAGTACTACTTTCTCAATCAAAAATGCACCAAAGAAGAATACGAGGAAAGGGTAAAAGGTGTAACACTTTCGACGTTTGCAGGACTCCAAAAAATGCGTCAAGACTTCCAAACCTTTTCGCAAAAAGATCCGCATAAATTTCTCACAGGGGTTCAGAATGAAGATTCAACAGGAGAATACCTTAACAATACTCAGCGATGTGATGAATGTTATGATGTTAATAACGCGCAAGACTGCAAATGGGTTTACAATTCTCGAAACATTAAAAACACTTACGACATGACCGCATTCGGCTCCAAAGAAGGAGTTGCTTTTTGTTGTGACAACCATGAAATTGGAGCCGGGGTTCAGAATGTTGTTTTTTCAGATCAGGTTTGGATGGGGTGTCACGACATTCTATATTCAAAACTCTGTATCAATAATTCTCGAAACTGCTTTGGGTGCGTAGGGTTGAAGCACGCAGAATATTGTATTTTTAACAAACAATACACGAAGGAGGAATACGAAAAATTGCGAGACAAAATCATCGACCACATGAAAAAAACGAGAGAGTGGGGGGAATTTTTCCCGATTACAATGTCTCCCGTGGCGTACAACGAAACAAATGCGCAAGAATATTTTCCTGTTAAAAAGGAAGAAGCCCTCAAGAATGGTTGGAAGTGGAAGGATGAAGATGAACGAGATTATCAACCAGCCAGTATTCCTTTCCCAGAAACAATAAAAGAAACAGAAAATGACGTAGTTGTGGAAATTTTTGCATGCACACAATGTAAAAAAAATTATCAAATACAACGACCCGAATTAAAATTTTATAAAACGATGGGGCTTCCGATTCCCCACAAATGTTTTGAATGTCGTCATGCCGATCGCATGAATTTGCGAAATCCTCGACAACTTTTTGATCGTGCCTGCATTAAATGTTCTACAAAGCTCAAAACGACACTCGCTCCGGATCGCCCAGAAAAGGTGCATTGTGAGAAATGTTTTGGAGAGGGCGCGAATTGAGTTTTTTTTCAGAAAACTTAGGATGTAAATAATGAAAGTGCGAGTAGATTTCGATGCTCAGCCAACATATTCAAACGAATATTTAAAACTTCACCGGAAATTCAACGTTCCGCTTCACGATCTTACGCCTGAACAAACTCGTTTTTTTCATTATGCGTTTCGAAACGAGATCAATTTGTTTTGGAGAACCTGTGACAAAACGGGAGAGAAAATAATTAGCCAATTTCCTCAAAGCGCCCCCTTCAAGGTGTTTCGCCACGATTTGTGGTGGAAGGATGATTTCGAAGTAGCAGAAAGTTTATATGATTCCCAAACATCATTTTTTCAACAGTTTCGAGATCTACAACTTCAGGTGCCACGCATGAGTGTAGCGTGTGATACAACGCAAGAAAACTGTCCCTACGTAAATTGTTCGAACCACAGTAAAGATTGCCACATGGTTTTTGCAACAGGAGACTGTGAAGACTGTTTGTATTGTATTAATTCAGAGCGTTGCGTATCAACCATGGACGCAACAATTACTCACGATTGTGAACTTTGTTATGAAATAACGAGTTGTCGAAAATGTTACAATCTTAACTTTTCAGCACAGTGTGCAGATTGTTCAGATAGTTTTTTTCTTTTTGGTTGTCGGCGTTGTCGAGATTGTTTTCTTTGTGCAGGACTAGTGGGAAAGCAATATTGTTTTGCAAACAAACAGCTTTCGACGGAAGAATATTTCAAGAAGATAGAAGAAATATTCCCTCTCTCTCATGAAAAAATAGATAACTACTGGGAACAATTGAGTGAATTAAGTCAGAAAATTCCTCACAAATTCTCAAACCAAATTGGATCAGAAGAGTCGACGGGAGAAGAGATAGGTTTCTCTCAGCGATGTCGAAATTCCTACATCACCGAATACAGTCAGGACTGTCTCAATTGTTCGAGTTTAAGAAAATGCAAAGACTGCTTAGATTTCGATCTCTGGGGTGATCCAGGAGAACTTTGCTATAACTCCATGAGCTGTGGGTACAACGTGTATATGCTTCGAATGTGTTTTGATTGTTGGAATAATTGTCGATTTTTGACGTACTGTGATAGTTGTCCAGGATGTGAACATTGTTTTGGATGTGTGGGATTAAAGAGAAAGAAATTTTGCATTCTCAACAAGCAGTTTTCAGAAAAAGAGTATCACAAAAAAATGAAAGAAATCATTGTCGATATGACACAACGAGAAGAGTGTGGACAATTCTTCCCTCCTTACTGCAGTCCGCATGCACTTAATAATTCAATGGCACATGAGTATTTTTATACTGACAAATCATTAGCGAAAAATCTTGGATTCGAATGGATGGAGAAGTCAGAGGAAAAAGGAGAACAAAAACCACTAAAAGGAGTTTTTATCTGTCAGAAAAGTAAACTTCCTTACAAAATTGAAAAAAGAGAATTGAAACTTCTTCAAGAAAAACAACTTCCCATTCCTCGATATCACTGGAAAATACGAATGGGGGAACGAACAGGAAAATTTTTGCGTCCGTGGAAGCTCTTTGGTCGAACATGCGAAAAATGCTCAGCCCCGATGAGGACGTCCTTTGCTCCCGAACGATCAGAAAGGGTATATTGTGAAAAATGTTTCAGAGAGGAAGTGAACTAAAAATGGAGCCACCTCTGTTGTAGACTCAAAAACACCTGTATTTATTCTGAATATATGGTATGATAAGGGGTTAGGATGATTTTTTTTTGAAGAAAGAAGGAGGTTGCAGGAGAGAGCCTTTTATGGCATTGTGCGGGCGCAATGAAGACTTGTGAATGCAAAAAATCAGGGAAATTATTCGTCGTTTCAGACGAAGAAATTGAATTGCGAAAACGATTCGGATTTGATGATTTCCCAACAATGGCTCCGGAAATCAGACTTCGCCATCGGGCAGCATTTTGGCAGCATTGGAATTTGCACCGACGAAAATGTGACAAGACAGGGGAAAGCATTGTTTCAGTATACAGTGAAAAATGCCCTTATCCAGTGTGGCATAAGAAGGAATGGATGGGGCACTCGAATCCTCCTTCGGCAACCTTTGATGAAACGAAAAATGTTTTTGATCAGATGTGGGAATTGTTTCAAAAATGTCCGATTCCGCATAAGGTAGGCACTGGGTGTGAAAATTGTGAATACACAGATGATTGGTGGTATTCGAGAAATTGCTACCTGTGTCATTCAGGAGTTGAATGTGAGGATCTGAGATATTGTTATCGAACGTTAAAAATGCGAGATTCTCAGTTTTGTGTATTTACGTTTACCTCAGAGCTTTGCGTAGATCTTATTAATTGTGACAAATGTTTTGAAGTCATCTACGGACTTCATTGTCGGAATTGTCAGAACAGCGCCTTTTTGTATGACTGTCGTGATTGTAAGAATTGTCTTTTTTGTTTTAACCTTCGAAGTAAACAGTATTGCATTGGAAACAAGCAACTTACAAAAGAAGTATTTGAAATAGAAAAAAAGAAATGGGATTTTTCTTCTCGAAAAGTGCACGACCAAGCAAAAAAACATTTTCGCCAGATGATGAAGACGCATGCGTGGCACAGGGCAGTATTTGTTGATAAATGTCAGGATAGTACGGGGAATTTTTTAGAGAACTGTAAAAACGCGAAGAATAGCTTTTTCATTGCGAATATTGAAGACAGTGTAAATTGTGTTCGTGGAGACTTTACGTTGAAAACTTGCCTAGACGCATTAGGGCTTTTTCGGTCAGAACTTCTCTATGCAACAACTCAGGTACAAGATCAGTGTTATGAATGCAGGTTGTCTCATAATCTTTCAGAGTGTCGTTTTTTGGATTATTCTGCTTTTTGTTTTCAGTGTCAGAATTGTTTTGGATGTTGTGGGTTGCGACGAAAAAAATACTGTATTTTTAATAAACAATATTCTCCAGAAGAATATGAAGTATTGCGTAAAAAAATCATTTCTTACATGAAGAAGGCGAGGGAGTGGGGACAGTTTTTTCCTGGGCATTTTGCTCCAAATCCATATGAAGAAAGTTTGGCAGGATTTTATTTTCCTCTTTCCGAAAAAGAACAAGAGAAGTTGGGATTTCGAAAAAAAGAGGATGTTGAGAAACGAAAAGAGCAGTATTCAGAAATAGCAGAAATTTTAGATTCTTCTCAATCAGCAACGGAAGACATAACAAAAAAAATATTTTGGGACGAACAATGGAAACGTCCATTCCAAATATCAAAAGAAGATATTCAGTTCTCAAAAAAATTAAAAATACCGCTTCCGGATCAATATTACATGGCGCGTATCCAAGAAAATTTTCAATGGATGCCATTTGATGGAAGTCTTCGTGAAACAGTGTGTGCTAAGACTGAAAAAAAGATTCATACAACATGGGGAACGGAATTTGATGGACGGATTTTGTGTGAAGAAGAATATCTGAAGATTGTAAAATAGCGCGTTTTATGGCATTGTGGGCGCACAATGAAGACCGACTCGATACTCTTGGAAAATAAAAAAATTCGCTTCGACTATGAAGTGATCGATACCTTTGAAGCTGGAATTGCGCTTGAGGGATGGGAGGTGAAATCCATTCGTGCGAAACATGGAAATATGAAGGGCGCATGGGTTCGTTTTCGTGACGGCGAAGTCTATTTAGAAAACTTCCAAGTTCCACAGTGGAGATATTCTGTCGAAGTTCAGCCAAAAGATAGACCCAAGAAACTTTTGCTTAATAAAAAAGAAATCGAAAAGATCGCCATTAAATCGAGTGAGAAAGGCCACACCGTGGCACCGACAAAGATTTATATCAAAGGGCGAAACATAAAATGCGAAGTGATTATCGGAAAAGGACGAAAAAAACACGAGAAACGCCAAGTGCTCAAAGATCGATCAAATCAAAAAACGGCCAGACAGACTTTAAAAAATTTCAATCAATGAGTAATGAATAATGAGTAATGAAGAATAGATTGGGGGAACACTTTTATTTGCGGTAGAATGGCATTGTTTGGTATTATTCATTGTTCATTCGTCATTAATCATTAAAAATGAAATGTCCCAGTTGCACTTTCGAAGATAGTAAAGTAATTGACTCACGAACTTCAGATGGAGGAGGGGCTATTCGTCGAAGACGAGAATGTCCGGAGTGTGGATTTCGGTTTACGACTTTTGAACGAATGCAAACAACCAACCTCATGGTCGAGAAAAAAGACGGAAGTGCTGAAGCCTATGACCGAGAAAAGCTCGAACGAGGGATTCTCGTCGCGTGTGGAAAACGACCGGTTTCCATTGCAAAAATCAGAGAAAAACTGTCCGAACTGGAAGAGAAGTGGGCAGGAGAAAAAATAATTTCATCTCAAACAATCGGGGAAGACATCGTTGAGATGCTTCGGCAACTCGATGACGTGGCCTTTATTCGTTTTGCGTCGGTGTACAAAGAATTCAAAGACGTCGAAACGTTTAAAAAAGAAATTTCTAATATATTTAAACAGAAAGGATGACAGATCTTATACTTGTCGGCATTCAGGGGTCAGGAAAAGGAACGCATGGGAAAATTTTAGCTGAGAAATTTGGCTACAAGATTTTCGAAACAGGAGGAGAGCTTCGAGCAATCGCAAAAGAAGACTCGGATCTTGGGCGGAAGGTGAAAGAAATTACTGAACGTGGAGACCTCGTTCCCAATGAAATCGTAATGGAAATTGTGGAGCATTTTTTCTCACAAATTTCACCAGAAATTGCCGTGATTTTTGATGGGATTCCCCGATCAGAAGAACAACGCATAAGCCTAGAGAAACTATTGGTTCAACATAATCGAGAATTCAAGGCACTGGAAGTGTGTTTGTCTGATGAAGAAGCTGTTGCGCGCTTGTTAAAACGAGCAGAACTAGAAGGGCGGGCTGATGACAACTTGGAAACTATTCAAAAACGAATTTCAAATTTTTATAATTTTACACAACCCTTACTCAATGAGTGGAAGCGGTTGGGGAAATTGGTTTCAATAGACGGAGGATTACCAATTGAAGAAGCGCAGAAAGATATCATTAAAAAACTTGGGTTGTAAGGGGTAAATAATTTGATTTTTTGTTTGGAGAGAGTAGAGTTTTTTCACTATGGATATTAAACCAAAGACAGGTCAGGAACTGAAAGTAATGCGTGAAGCAGGGCAGATTTTGCAGTCGGCTCAGAAAGCTTTAAAAGCAAAAATAAAAGCAGGCGTTTCTTTATTGGAGCTCGACAAACTTGCGGAGGATGTTATCGTTTCCGTTGGAGCAAAACCAGCGTTCAAAGGGTTTTGTGGGTTTCCTGCAACGCTGTGCACAATGATTAATTCAGAAGTGGTACACGGGATCCCGGATGGGCGGTTATTGCAAAATGGAGATATTTTGTCTGTGGATTGTGGTGTATTCTGGAAAGGTTTCCATTCAGATGCAGCGTTTACAGTTATCGTTGGGGGAGAGGATAAAAACCCAGAAAGAGCCAAGTTTTCTGATTGCGTAAAAAAAGCATTGATGGCGGGATGTAAGGCTGCGAAGTCGGGGAATAGAATAGGCGATATCGGAGTTGCGATTCAAGATGTGATTTATGGAGGAGGATATTCTCTTTGCAAAGAATATACGGGGCATGGACTCGGAAAAGATTTGCATGAAGATCCGATCGTTTTTAATTATGGAAAAAAAGGAGATGGAATGGTGCTTCAAGAAGGGATGACCATTGCCATTGAACCCATTGTGGCGAGCGGAAATCCACAGGTAAAAATATTATCAGACGATTGGACAGTGGTCACTGCCGACGGGAAAGATGCTTGCCAATGGGAACATTGCGGGGTTGTAACAAAAAAAGGACTTGAGATTTTTGCGTAAGGAAATGCTGATTGCACGTTCGTTCAAAATACCGATAATAAGGACAATTTATGGAAACGTTACTTGATGCTGTTTTTTGGGGAGGAGGAGGCGCACTCGGTGTTGCGCTTATTATTTTACTCGTTTGGTGGGGACGACGACGAAATGATTTCAAACGATCTCTCGACTTCGTATTTCTTCAAGTACTTATTCCCAAAAAAGAATCTAAAGAAGACTACGAACGAGAGAGAGATCAGATTTCAGAGATCCGTCGGGTTGTTGGAATTTCCGATCACTTCTTTCAAACATTGTATGGGATTTATTCACCAGATGTGAAACACTTTTTCAAAAACCAAGATTTCTTGTCGTTGGAATACGTGGCAACAGATAATGAAATAAAATTTTTTATTGGGTGTCCTCGGCAGATTAAGCCACTTTTAGAGAAGCAAATCACGAGTTTTTACCCAGAGGCAGTTATCGACGAATCCACTGCTCCGAATATTTTTCATGAAAAGACATATCAATCAACGGGATATTTAAGAATGGCAAAAAGCTTTCTGTTTCCCCTAAAAACATACGCACACTTCGAGTCCGCGGATCCAATGAACAACATTCTCAATTCGCTTTCCAATGCGAGTGACGAAAACGGGAACTCTGCGGCAATTCAAATAATGATTCGTCCGGTAAAAAACAAATGGCAGAAGAAAGCACGGCGTCTTTCAAAAAAGCTTTCTTCAGGAAAGAAGCCTGTCGTCTGGTGGAACCCTTTGTCGATATTGGGAAGCATCTTTGAAATGCTGGTAAAAGGAAAGACCGAAGAAGACAAAAGCTCTGGAATGGATAACGAGGGAGATACGGAATCACAAGAAACGACAAAAGCGATTGAGGATAAAGCCAACCAATCAGGATTTCGAACAATTATTCGATGTATCACGTCGTCTCCGGACAGGCGGACAGCGAATCTCAACATGACATCGGTTCTTAATTCATTCGCACAGTATGGAACACCAGGGCTGAATGGGTTTAAGTCACACAATGCGCACAAGTGGCACCACAAAAGAACACTGATCAAGAACTTCTTGATGCGATCATTTCGGCGATCATGGATGCTACAATACAAAATGATTCTTACTGCAGAAGAGCTCACATCGATCTTCCACTTTCCGCATATTAAATATAACAAGACGCCAGCGGTGAAATGGCAGAACTACAAGATTGTGAAAGCGCCAGCGAATATTCCGAAAGAAGGATTATTGCTTGGGCACAATGTGTACCGAGGAGAGAAGACGCCGGTGTGCATTAAAAATGAAGATCGGTTCCGACACTTTTACGTGATTGGGCAGACGGGGACAGGAAAATCTTCCAGCTTTCAGAGCATGATCCGACAAGATTTGAAAAACGGAAAAGGAATCTGTGTGATTGATCCCCACGGAAGTTTGGTCGAAAGTGTTCTCCCCTTTGTTCCAAAAAGTCGTATCGATGACGTGATTATATTCGATCCATCCGACACAGAACGACCGATGGGACTGAACTTACTTGAGGCAGAAACAGACGAAGAAATGGACATGGTGGCACTTGATGCGATGAATATTATGCTCAAGATTTTTGACGAAGAAGTGTTTGGTCCACGAATTCAGGATTACTTTCGAAACGGAGTTCTTACACTCATGGCTGATCCAAACGGAGGCGCACTAACCGATATTATGCGACTCTTTACGGACGATGCGTTTCAGCGAGCGAAGGTAAAACACGTAAAAAACCCAGTCGTGAAAAATTTCTGGACGAATCAAATGGCGAAAACGGGAGCGCGAGAAAAACAAGAAATTATTCCGTATTTTGCCGCGAAGTTTGGACAATTCACGACTAATGGAATGCTCCGAAATATTATCGGACAAACGAAATCCGCCTTTGATTTTTCAGAAGTAATGGACGACGGAAAAATCCTTCTCATGAATCTTTCCAAAGGATCAACAGGGGAAATCAATTCAAAATTGCTCGGACTTATTATTGTGTCGAAACTTCAAACAGCGGCGCTTCGAAGACAAAAGAAACTCTCACAGGGGTCAGCTCCGCACGATTTCTTTATGTACATCGATGAGTTTCAGAACTATGTGACAGACTCGATTGAATCGATTCTATCGGAGGCTCGAAAGTACCGACTTTCACTCAACATCGCTCACCAGTACATTGGACAGATTGATACTTCACAGACTAAAAAAGGCGGAGTGAATTTAAAAGATGCTGTTTTTGGAAACGTGGGAACGATCATGTCCTACAAGATTGGTGCGCAGGATGCAGAGTACATGGCAAAAGAAATGGAGCCAGTTTTCACCGATCAAGATCTTATTAATATCGATAAATATAAAGCGGTTATTAAATTGTCCGTCGACACGCAGCCGTCGCGACCATTCTCCATTGTTCCTCTCAACCCGTATGAAGAAAAAGGAGATCCGGAAATGGCAACGGCGCTCAAACAAATTTCAAGACTTACCTATGGACGGAGTAAGAAGTTTGTAGAGAAAGAGATTTTTGCGAGACTTGACGTGTAAGAATTTTCGATTTTCGATTGCCGATTTCGGATTTTAAAAAACAAAAAAACTAGGTCATTCTGGCTTGCCCGGAATCGGGTGAATTATTTACCTGTGTGAAAGCGCTAGCGCGGAACCATTATTTGTTTTTCGCTTTGCCCTGGGAACAGGTTTTTTCTTGAAGCGAGTCTGGTATTACAAACATCTCGACTTATTTTTTGCTTTGGGTTTGTACGAAGTTGAAAGAGTTCTTAAAGAAAAAAAATAGTGACTTGACTTTCTTGACAAGTGGCATTGCAATATAAAAGAATTTTCATAATGTATTCGATATGACACCACAAGAAAAAGAAACAAAATTTAATCCTGAGGGATTAACTATTCATGATATCGCTCTCTATAGAAATAGTTCAAATTCAGAACTTATTTCTAAACTTCCTAGCGAATTAGCAAACGAATCTATAACTGCTGAAACATTGAATGCAACATCGGAAAGTATATATTTATTGCGTTTTAAGCTAATCAATAATTTAAAAAAAGTAGCTGGAATAAATAATGAAGAATTTTTAAAGGAATTACTGAATAATTCTGAAACAACAAAAATCGAATCAACTGAAGTTAAAAATTTAGTGCAAAAAATAAGATTCTTAGCAAATTTGGAACAAGATGTATTATATCTTTGATCTTTTGAAAAACAGCTCTATGGGCTGTTATATGGTCCCGCAGGGCGGGATAGAATGACCAACTAGGATAAATACTTCTTCAACACCCCTATCAACAACACCTTCTTCTCTTCTAAACTTTTCTCATCTTTCGCCTCGATGCGTACAGCAATGCAGGGAGACGTATTAGAACATCTGACAATTGCCCACTCACCATCTCCAAAATCAATTCGGATTCCGTCCAAGGTGCTGGCGTCGGGGAATTGTTTCAATAATTCTTTTGTAAATTTCTCAAGGATTTGAAACTTTGTTTCATCGGATGCAGTAAATTTTTCTGAAAATTCTATTAAATGTGGCCATCCATTTGTCACTTCTTCAATTAACGTAGCATTGCTCTCAACAGCGCTTATAAACCGTAGAGAGGCGAGCATCGCGTCATCATGACCGTAGAAGTTCTCTCCAAACATGAAGTGTCCCGACTGTTCCCCCGCAAGTTTGGCACCAACCTCAGTCATCTTGTGTTCAATGTGAGAGTGCCCGGTTTTGGAAAACACAGGTTTTCCGCCCTTTTCGCGGAGTTTATCGAAGAGTGTTGCAGAACTCATAGCGTCGATTACGATTGGGCTGTTTGGATTACGCAAAAGAAAATCAGAGGCGAGAATAAAAAGAATTTTATCGGCAGAAAGAATAGTTCCATCTTTCAGAATAACTCCCACACGATCTCCATCGCCATCAAACGAAAATCCAAAATCGGCGGCTTCAGTTTGCACATCTTCGACCAATTGTTCGAGATTCTCCGGTCGCTCAGGGTCGGGTTGGTGGTTAGGGAACGATGGGTCGAGATCACAAAAAAGTTCAACGACCTCGTGTCCAAAGAACTGAAAAAGATTGGGATAAAATATTCCGCTTATTGCATTTCCGCAGTCTACAACGAACTTTAAAGGATCTTGTGATGGGGTAATTTCTTTGAGCTTCTTTTCATAATGGAGGGAGTAATCCACCGGATCACAACCATCAAGACAGTCACCATAGCTTTCTGATTTCTGGCATTCGGTACATTCTGCAATTTTTCGTATCTCTTGGATTTCGTCTCCGCACACCGCTCCGTTTTTATCCAACAACTTCAAACCGTTGTCGCCTGCAGGATTATGAGAAGCAGAGATTTGGATAGACGCATCGAATCCGCCTTCATGAAAGGCAAAGTAATTCACAGGCGTTGGGATAGCCCCTCCCCATGTTACTTTTCCGCCTGCCGATTTGATCCCTGCAATCACTGCTGGATAGAGTTCTTGCATCGACATGCGTGCGTCTCCAGAAACGAAAACCTTCGGGTTTTCTAGTCCCTGTTTTTTTGCAATATACTTGCAAAAAGCGTGTGCGATCACGAAGAAACCATCTTCATTAAAGTCTGTGAAAGCTTCTCCCCTGATATCGTAGGCACGGAATATTTTAGAATTGAGAATCATCGACCGCATTGTACTAAAAAGACCAAACTTGGGAATTGGGAATAAAAAAACCACCAGAGATAACAAGTATTCCAGTGGTCTTTAAAATGCGATTATTGAGCTGTTATTCAGCAACAAAGAGAGCAATGTTCTCAGCCTTTGGTCCTTTTTCGGACTGACCCATATCAAAAGTGACTACGTCACCTTCTTTTAGGCTCTCAAAGTCGATACCAGCGAGATCGTTCGCGTGGAAGAATACATCTTTGTCATCTCCCTCGGGAGTGATGAATCCAAATCCATTCAAGATCTTTTTGATTGTACCTTTCATGATAAGAAGAGGTTAGGAAATAAATTTTGCAAGAGTGGCCTTGTGGGAATTTATTTACTAAACTCTCTATAAAACGACGTATTGCAAGAAGAGGGTAGAGAAGTACTAGAAATAAGCAAGGAGAAGTGGGGGGAATAAAAAAGATTCTCAATTCACTCGTTCTTCTGTTATAGTCTTCTACGTATTCGAATACGTATTCGAATACGTACTTAATAAATACTATGGCACGTCCAAAAACCGCATCAGAGCCGGTTCGAAAGCTCACCAAGGTCGGAGGAGGTAGTTACTATATCACTATCCCTTTGGATTATATTCGAGAATTTGGGTGGCGAGAACATCAAAAATTAGTCGTCAAAAAACGAGGAAAGAAATTGATTATTGAGGACTGGGAGAAGTAAATGAACAAGAAGATTTTCGATTTATTTGATGCAGGAGCGTTCATTTAAAAAGACTCATCTGGTTCTGCAAAGAAGATGAAAATTATTAAGCCAGAGGTTCACCACCTTCTCTTGAGCTTTCATCTCAAAAGAAGGTTTTTTAGCTTTTCTAAAAATTCTAACAGATCTCGAAATAAAAGTGATGAATTGATAGACTGAGGGATTTCTCGGTTCTGCTCCTCTCCACTCGAAATGACAAAGAAGATCCGAGTTCGAACTCTACTTATCCGAGTTCGAATTCAAAAATATTAATATCCTAAAGCCAAAATCCAACCCGGGTTCTGTTGCGAGAAGAGTTCGAACTTGTCCTAAAAAGGTATTTGTAGAGTTCGAACTCTGGACACAAACTTCCGTTCTTAACCCGGGTTAGAATTTTTACAATGTCCTAGTCCTTGAGGCACCGAAGGGAGAACCCGACGCCCTTATAGTAGGTACGGCGGCCGACGGTAGAGTAGCCCGAAGTCAAGTACCGACTCCATGCAGATGAGGAGCTATCCTGAGATGAAGACCAAACGTAAGCATAGGAACCACTACTGTAGAAGCCTCCTGAAACATTTCGGTAGCCCGCTAAAAGAGCGGAAAATCCAGATGTACTACAATTGCTACTTCCAAAGCATTTGTCAACGGTCTTCAATTTATCGCCTTCCTTCGTTCCACGCCATCCCTCAGCATCTTGGACGGCTGTACTCATTCCCAGTTGCCCCTCAAGCGTTTTCCATTCCGTATCGGTAGGAATATGCCATCCATTCGGACAAATCCCTTGGTGGGGCGTATTTATCTGTGCAGAGCAATCGGTGTACGCACACTCCGCGGGTAAATCCATGGCTTCTTGCCATTCGTACAAAGCTCCATCAGTCGTACAGTTTGCTTCGTCATTATTATAACAATATTTCTGTGTTGTGCCTCCGATACCACTCCGCTGACAACTCGCAATCGTCCTTGATATACAGTAACACTCAACCCCTTCAATGGTCTGCACCGTTTCAACATTGTCCCCAGCACAAGCAACTGCAATAGCCGTTGAACCCGGGTCATCTATCTTGGTTCCCACATTCATATAGTCTTGCATCCAAACTTGGTCGCCAATCTTTACCCATTTCGTTACAGGTTTTGTTTGTTGATATTGTTGTGCGATTTCTGAAGTTGTAAGAACTTTGTCAAATATTCTTACATTTGCGATTGCTCCGTCAAAGGTTCTCGTTTGAGCGTCATTGTTTCCAATGATTACGTTTGTTGTTCCTGTTGCTGGTGTTCCTGATGCTTGGTCAGCACTTCCTGATAATGCAGGAGGAGTATCTAAATCTCCAATATAGAAGTTTGAGGTTCCTGCACTTGTTCGAGTTGCCGTCACAAATTGCCATTTATTAAATTCAAGACTACCACTACCAGCAGAAGCGCTGGTTGAAGCATCAGAAATAAATATATATGCTGTTCCTGATACAAATAATAAAGCTCTACCATTATCAAGGATTCTTCCGTAATTATTTTCACCTAAACTATAAGTCTTTACCCATGCCATAACCGTAACAGCATCCGTTCCAATCATATCCGTACCCGTATCAACCTTGTCATCAACACCATCAAAAGTGATATATTTCCCAAGACGAGATTCTCCTGTCCACGTCCCATGATTCTGTCCTGTGCTTTTATCATTCACGACAATGTTCCCTGTGATGCTGGTTGTCCCAGTTCCATCAACAAAATCAGTGACAGGGAATCCACCCGTGTCTGTCTTCCAAACTCCTCGTATCGCATCTCCTGCGTCTAAATTAGCTACCATGTAAGCCGAGGTTGTGTAGGTATTATCGGTGACTGGATTCGTTCCACTTCCTCCGGTAACGTCTACAAGAACGTAATCATCTCCGAAATCTCCACCCTTTATGTATATGGTGAAAATCCCTGTCCCAGTTCTTTCTACTTTTATTCTGT
Source organism: uncultured Candidatus Peribacteria bacterium (assembly GCA_964513975.1). Classification (GTDB taxonomy): domain Bacteria; phylum Patescibacteriota; class Gracilibacteria; order UBA4473; family UBA4473; genus CAZVBV01. The sequence continues at coordinate 27,365 of CAZEON010000003.1, read as the reverse complement.
ACCAAGTGTCGATGTCGATGTAGGAGCTGTCTGTTTCTAATAATCCAACACTAGCAGTCCTTACTAACTTTAAACTTTCATCATTTCCAAGTCTAAAGTCATAACCTCCTATTGATGTTCCAACATTAAAATCACTAGTAGGAGCTATAAACTGAATATATGATGTATTCTCAGTATCACCTTTATACATATCAAACTCCCATTTCCCGTATGCCTGCGTGCTTGGAATGTATGAAGTTCCTGCCGAGGAATTCAACAAAGAACGAGTGTCAGATTGTTGATCGCTTTTCGCGAGTGTCCAGTCTCCTATCTTTTGTGGAGAGTATGAGAGTTTAGATTTCGCAAATGAGTTGTGGTAGGCTTTGGCTTCTTGAGCTGTAATGGCATAATTACCTAATCTTAAATCTTCAAGTTCTCCTAAGAACCAACCATTTTGGACATTACTTATTCTTAATGGGGCTGAATTACTAACAGAACCAGTTATAGCAGATATATTAATTTCTGTTCCTTTTATCCCATCTTTATAAAAATATGCTAAATTATTTACTCTATCTACATTTAATGAAAAACTATGAACAAAATTATCTGCCGAAAATCCTGAAGATGAATATATATAATTGCTTCCATCATCTACCATCAAATATATTAAATTACTACTAACATTCGGGAATATTTGCCAACCAGCAGATGTTCCAAACGCTGCTGATAATCTTTTACCAATAGCAGGTGTTCTTGTTTCAGATGGACTTAAAATACCTCTAAATTTAACATTAAAACTACTTGTTCCAAAATTCAAATTATCATTTGTTAGTATGTTTACATAATCATTCACTCCATCAAAATTCATTCCATCAGAAACGAGTGTTGCCCCAGTGATAGTTCCTGTATTTCCTTCGCCAGAAATATCGGGTAAAGAAGCCCCATCAGGAATAAAATTATACGCAGCAACAAGTCCACTCGTTCCTGATAAGTCCGTGTCGCGCGTTATCTTCGAACTCTCTTTTATTTCTTGGACTGAGAAATTATCTACCGAACCTATAAAACCAGAAGTGTAACTTCGTAATGATATATTCGCATTTCCACTCCCAGGGCTTATAGTTATTACTTCAGAATATGTACCTACACCACTTTTTGGTGTTCCGACTGTTACAGGAGTGGCAAAACTATAAACCCTAACACTACCACTTGTATAACTTGTAATATCAAAACTTACTCGAATCTTCTTTCCTCTTATGTCGCTTATTCCTTGGTAAATATAAGCCCCCCAATCCACTACGTTGAAATTGGCTGTTCCACTTCCGACAGTAACGTTTCCAATTTTCGTCCAACCAGTATCAGTATAAAATCCCCCATTCCTTACTAAATCCCCTCCGCTAAAGACAACCGTGAAAGCCGAAGCTGTACAGATTGTCAGAAGTCCGAGAACCAGTATTAAAAGTGGAATTCTAACCCGGGTTAGAATTTTCGTTGTTCCTACAATTTCTTTTTTATTAATCATTATTCATTCTTCATTAATCATTATTTAACATTTAACATTTTACCTTTAACATTATTGACTCCCCTCATTATACAATTTCTCCACTTCCCATGAGGAAAGGGCACGGTTATAGATTTGGAAATCAGCAATAGAGCCTTTAAATGACAGAGAGCCAGCACCAGTTGCTCCGATAAATAAATCATAGCTACCGGTACCAATAGATTCTGTAAGAGTAGTACTATTTTTAAAGATACCATCAACATAGATTTTTTTATTTCCCGAGCCGGCATTTTTGTCATAGGTTCCCACAAGGTGATGCCACGTATTGTCAGCAATGTTTCCTCCTCCATCCAGCATATTTCGTTCGCCTATTGGGTGGTGGGTATCGAAAGTAAGTCCATTAGGTTGCCACATGCCATATCCCTCATCAGAATAATTTCCTTTCCAAAAAATACGACTATTTGGTGGATTTTGATTTTCGTCAGCTTTTACCCACAAAGAGATCGTAATCACATCTGCTACACTTGTATCTATAATGGCATCATTTAGAACCAACATATAATCATCCACCCCATCAAATACCATCGCGCCGTCGACCACACCTTTTTGATCATAGCCAAGCGTCACGCCATTATGCAGTGTCCCGTGGAGTTCAGATCCTCCTATATCAGCAACTTTTTGCACGCCTCCCGATAAGGCGGTGCCTGCCGCATCGACCGAAGAGAGTTGCCGGGCAGGGATCTCTCCTACTTCAACGACGGAGACATTGTCGATGGAGCCGACGAATGCATCATCCTGAGTGTGGATATAGATGGAACTATTTGTAAGTGCATTTGTTGGGGTAATAATTTCCGAATAAGTTCCATTCGCACTTTTTATCGTACTCAGTCCACCACCAGATCCATATCCACCGAGAAGGAGTCCTGCTGACCCAGCAGAATAGTTACTGATAGTATAGGTGGTGAGATAGGATTTATATGGTTCAATGCCAATGGACAGATTTGATCTGGTGTCTCCGTCAGTAAAGTCCATCGTTCCCCCAGAAATGACTACACCCGTTCCCTTCGTCCATCCCGTATCACTATCAAATCCCCCATTGGTCACCTTCTCACTCCGATCACGAGAGAATCCCATTTTGTCATTGTAGTGATAGAAGTCCTGCGTCGTTCCCCAGAATGTGGCATTCCCTCCAGTCCCGAAGGTCGCGGTGCCGTGGTTGGCGGTATAGACGGGGCGAACGGTGAAGTTATCGACTGAACCTACAAAGTCAGCGTCAGCTTGTAAATACACATTACTTCCTGTTCCTGCATACGTAATAGTTTGGGTATACGTTCCATCAGCACTTCTCGCACTTCCAGAACCTGTGGATCCGACCATGGCAGTGACTGTTCCTGCAGTACGTGAAGAAACGGTAAATTGCACTTCATAGTCTCCCGCCGACACACTCCCGTCTTGAGAGAGATCACTCGCCGCCGATTGCGTCCCATCAGAACTCGCAACACCGTTAGCAATCGTCCATCCGGTTCCTTTTGTCCATCCGCTATCGGTTTCAAAATCCCCATTGGTCACGACATCATCTCCAACTCCGGGGTTGGCCACATCATAAATATCAGCACCCGCGCCTTCGCTTAACGGCCACCAGCCAACGAGGCCTTCATTGATCGGGGAACCGTTTGTGGCGAGATCTGTGATTTCATCAGAAGCGAGTGCACGATCCCAGATGCGGACATCGGCGATGGAGCCATTGAAGTAATTATCAGGGTCTCCGCTACATGACCCACTTGTCTGTCGTCCAATTTGAAGACAACCATTAGAAGCCAAATTACCCGTTTTGGGAACTGAATCATCGAATTGACCATTTACGTATAAACTTATATTTACACCGTCATAAATCATCATAACGTATTGCCATTCATCTACTGAAAGTGAAATTGTTCCGGTAATGTATGTCCATGGTGGATATATACTTCCGTGAAGTTTGTCATTTATTAATCGGAACAGAAATGGTCCATTCTTCATGAGAATAGTTTGTGTTCCACTTAGAACACTTGGTTTTATCCATGCTCCAATAGTCAATTTGTCTCCATCCTGAAAAAGGACCTGTCCCAAATTAACAAAATCCGCCGTCCCATCAAACGTCGCCGCCGGCGAATCTGAAATCGTACTATCAATAAGCGGAATAACGGTCGGAGGATTGAGATTTGCCACTCGATCCAGTGGTGTCCCACGACTATCAAAACCACTGTCATCCGCTAAAGCCGGCACATTGACCGTGCCTTCATCGTAGATTTGTTGGACTTCCTCGCCCGTGAGAGCTCGATCGTAGATGCGGACGTCGTCGATTTTTCCGGCAAAATCCCAATCATTTGTAGTATAGGCTCTTCCAATTCCATTGAGACTAAACGAAGAATCAGCAGCCACGGTTCCATGACTCACCCCATCGACCAAGAGTTCAACAGTCGTCGCCCCACTCCCAATCCACGTGAAATGATGCCATGCGTTTGTGTAATCATAGCCGATATCCCAGTCATAGTAAGTTCCACCTGTAGCTCGAAATTGAATTTTTCCAGAAGTATTATCCATATTGATACTTTTCTCTGTCTCATTTCTATTTCCAAAAACAAACTCATAATATTTGGTTCCCGTTTGATAAACCCATGCAGAGAGGGTCCAGGGAGCAGAATCATTAAAGCTTTGATCAGGAATTAATACATAATCTCCCGTCCCATCAAACACCAACGCGCCATCAGTTTCCCCATTATGCCCCGTGGTGAGTGTCGTATCGCCATAGTACGTTCCTGTGTTGGAATTGACGGAGGAGTCGGTGGCGTGGATTTCGGTGAGAGTAACATTGTCTACCGTAATTACATTTCCAGCACTCAATCCTCGAATACTGAAATAATCACTCGCTGTGGAACTCGCCTCAAAATCTAAAGTATACGTTTGCAAAGTAGTGGTGAGTACAGCTGTTGTCGGGTTTGTTAGAGGATCATTATCTATATGACCATAAGCAGCGGCAGTTCCTCCGACAGTTTTGGCATCAAACGTTATTCGATATCTTTTCCCAACAGTTAAATCAGTGTTTAAATCAGAACTATCACGAAGATAATTATAGCCTCCATTCGCAGTATCAACAAAAGTGATGGTAAGGGCATTCCCGACATTCGCTAATGTATTTGTACCCCATGCGGTCCAAGCATACGTTCCACTTTCGAAGGTTGAGGCAGCAGAATCATACATTTCACTCCCATACGACTGATTCGCGGTATCCAGTTCCCATCGTCCTATCAGATCAGCGGTCTGGACGATTTCCTCAGCCTCTTCTTCTCCCGTCCCCCGGACGAAGTTGTAATTGGTCGAGACATCATCCTGTGTTGAGCCCCAGAAGGTCGAGAGGTCGGCGTTGACGATCGTGCCGTTGTTGCCGATTTCCACGAGAGAGACGTCTTTGAACCAAACAATGTACGGAGCTGTCCAGGCATCCACTTTTCCAGGGTGTAAAAATATAAAACCACCATCTTGACTGGTGAAATCCATAGATACAGATTTCCATCCATCAGAAGAACTAATAGAAACGTTTTCAGATTCAAGATTGGTATAACCAACCGTTTCTTGCACTCCAACGGGAATAACACCCGCGGTAGCTTGGTCTGTTTTTATTTTCAGAGACAAACGGTACTTTTTTCCATCAATAAGAGGAATGGTTCTTGTAAATCGAAGTTCCCATTCATTCGTGGCTTTTGTAGTAACCGTAACTTTTCCCCCTCCATCATACGCCCAGTCAGCAGCACCCGTTGCCTCTGTTTCAGTCCAATCAGTGAAATCCACCGTGGGGCTGGTGCTGGTATACGCATCAAAGTTTCCGTTTGTCACCAGTTCACTTGGGTCTGTAGCTGTGGTGGTATCGTACACCACACTCCCCGCTCCCTCACTCAGTGGCCAGTGTCCCACGAGCCCATTGGTAATGATGTCTCCCGAATTATAGAGACTGGAAACTTCATCCGAAGAAAGGGCTCGGTTGTAGATGCGGATGTCGGCGATAGAGCCGTTAAATGGAATATGTCCTGAGCTATAAGTGGAATTACCTATGCTAAATACAGTATCTCCTCCAGTATTTAAAAAAGCATTATCAGTTGAAGCATCACCTGTCGCATAGGATATCGTTTGTTTAATCCCATCTAAGTAAATTGTGTTTTCAGTGCCATCAACAACCGCAACTAAATGGTGCCATGTATCATCGGATAGTAAATACGAATTACTTGTCTCCGTATCATGAGCCGTCATCACAAGTAGAGAACTACCACCATTATTTACATATGTAATAATTTCATCCTCGTAGGCTCCCGTACTGGGACCAATTTCAAAGGATCCCCAATTTGTTGTTCCATTATCACCCCAGCCAAGTATAGCTCCTCGATGATTAGAATCGCTTTTAATCCAAGCAGATACCGTACCCGTTCCAAGTCCCAATAAATCAGGAGGTAATGAAATAATATCATCCGTCCCATCAAACGTCGCCGATGGCACACTCGGTCTCGTCCGTGCAATCGTTGTTGTCCCTTGTGTGTAAGGGAGATCATTTCCCCAGAGATCTTCACTCGTGCTTCCCGAGAGTGCTGGATACCGCACATCATCCCCCGTCTCCACGATGGAGACATTGTCGAGGAGGAGATCGGTGGCATTGGTAGCTCCCGTAATTTCTATGGCAAAGAAATCATTGGTGGGATCGGTGGCAGTGGTGGTAAATGTCTTGTCATAATGATGCCACACCGATCCAGCATAATCGGTAGAAGTTTGTATAGAATCAGTTGTCGATCCTAAGGTTCCTCTATAAATAAGAACGCTTCGATTATCGGTGGTGTTTGTTATTTTAAAATCAAATTTCACCCGATAGGTTTTTTCTGTTTCAAAGGCATTATCATATCCCATCACAAAGTATCCCCCACTTCCGGGATACGAGGCTTTGAGACTTCCAGTGCCTTCTAGTGGACTGTCAGCTTCCTGAGAAACCGTGGTATTCTGATATCCCACCCATCCAGTTGTATTGGCTTCAAAAGACCCATTGCTCAGTTTATTCCCGCTGGTCGTGCCATACCCCACATCATTCCAGAAGCTATAATCGTCTTGTGTGGAGTGAAAGGTCGAGAGGGTAGCATTGGTGATAGTGCCGTTATAAGGATCACTCAAAACTTCTCGAATAGAAACATCATCGATAAGGATTTCGTACGTATCCAGAGCTGGCGTTCCATAATAATATTGGATAGCAAAGCGGGTGCGATCAATATTATCAGCTCCTGAAGCAAATATTTCATCGACTTCATATACTGTTCCAGTGGAAATAACTCCATGAATTGAAGATTGCGCAGAAGAACCACCTCCATCAGAACGATAGTAAACAAGAACAGCATCAGAATTATTAGCCGAAAGTACTTTTATTTTAAATTTTATACGGTAGTTTTTATTGGCTTCCAAAATAGCCGTCCCATAATTTATAATGAGACCATTTCCGGATGTCTCACTACATCGCATACTTCCACTTCCGCTAATAGGGACACTTGTTTCGTGAGAGAGAGTCGTAGAAGTATTATTCCAATTACTCACTTCCCCTGAAGCCACAAATCCTCCACCATCAATTAGTTCTCGTCCGTATTGTTCCTGTGGTGCGGAATCAAAGACAGTCGTTCCCGCTCCTTCATCCATCTTATAATGAGCGAGAAGCGTGTGCGGGGAGACACTTTTGTGATTATAAATATCGGTGATCTGGGTCGTGGTCAGGACACCTTCGTGGATCTGGAGGTCGTACATCGAACCATCAAAGGTTCTGTCCGTGGCTGTTCTATTTCCAATAATGACATTTGTTGTTCCAGCAACGGGTGTTCCCGATGCTTGGTCAGCTAAATTACTGAGAGTAGGAGGCGTATTTACATCTCCGATGTAAAGATTTACAGTACCATCAGTAGCTCTTGTTCCTGCAACAAAATTCCATTGATTAAACGTAATTGAACCTACTGCTGATACTGGATAAGAACTTCCACCATCTGAGGTAATATAAAATTGATTATTAGATGAAAAGAGACTAAATGAAAATTTTCCATTATCTATAATTCTTCCAGCAGTTTCTCCCAAACTACTCGGCTTAATCCATCCCGTCACCGTAATAGCTTTCGTTCCAATCCAATCGCTTCCCGTATCCACATAATCATCCGCTCCATCAAAGGTGTACATGCCCCCGAGCACGCCTTCAGATGGTGCTTTGAGTGTGGCGGATGACATCGGCCACTCGGCCACGACGCCTTTGTCGGTGTCGCGGGAGATGTCTTTCATGATGCTTCCCGGGAGGAGGGAGGCGTTACAATGAGTAATGAGTAATGAAGAATGAAGAATAAAACAAAGAACAAAGAACAAAAGAACTTTATGAACAAGGGGTTTAAACCCCTTGTTCATAAAGGGGATTGTAGATTTCGGATTTCGGATTTTTAATTTTTCAATTCCAGAAAAGATCCCCGTCATCCTTGCTACGGCGGGGATCCGATGAGTATTTGTTGCGTTTAAGTAGAGCAAAGCGAAGAACTTATGTAGGTACGACGCTACCGCTTTTGAAGAACGATCTAACCCCACAGGATCCCCGCCAAGCGAGGATGACAGTGTTGGAGTCTGCTGTCTTCGTTGAACAAAAAATGTGTTCAATACTCTAAAGATTTTCCACAATACTCGGTCATTCCGGCTTGACCGGAATCGGGTAAAAACTTGGAATCTGGTTAAAAGCGTTAGCGCGGTACCTATGATAGTTTTTCGTTTCACTCTGGGGACAAACGAATTACTCATCCGATCCTGGGCAAGCCAGGATGACAATGTTGGCGTAGGTTTTTTTTGCAAATATCTCTTCGAGATTTTGGAATGACGGAAAAAGGGGGTTGAAAAAAAGGAACCTACATCGACTGGGTTCTCCCGCTTAGCGGGAGAATGAGGAGATTTAGTGTTCTTTTTTTCATCAATCATTTTTTTAATAATCCGCTAGAAATTCCCCGTCCCGTCAGGGCGAGGGATGGAAAAAATCCTAATGAAGTTTTGTTATCCAAAACAAAATTAGGACAAGCTTCGCTTGAATTCAGTTGAAATGCCCTGTGGCGTAAGCCCAGGGATATTTACTTTTTAAAATAAGGAGAAAAAAGATTGCCATCAACATTTTCTAATATCATGTTCGATGGTAACTCAACATTACCATTTAAAATTATAGTTTCTTCATTATCATCAATATGAATATAAGTTTCATTGCCTTCTTCGTCCCAATCATCGAAATAATAACTTAATTCAGAACCACCAAAATCAATCTTAAGTCCATTTGAATCATCATCAAAAAGTCCAAGACTGCTGTCATCGAGTGCATTAATACGGTTTGTTCCATAACTCCATGCAACACTAATACAAAGAAGCGAAACGAATGTTACCGAAAGGATTAATTTTTTCATGAGAGGGGTCTTTTTATTGTCTTCATAATATCATTTTAGAGAGAGAAAAAACAAAAAAAAATGAACATAAGTTCGTTTTGGAATTCTAACCCGGGTTAGAATTCTCAGTTATTCTGTTTGTTTCCTGTTTCATGAAAAAAAATGAAAAACGGAGGATACTTTGTTAGAAAAAACCCGTTAAGGATAAGTAATAAAAAAAAAGGCTCAAAAAGGTCAGAATTTAGCTGTATATAGGTGTGGAATTCGATGGCTCCCGATTATTTTCTTACCTCCGAACCATACTGACTTACACAAAAAACAAGAAATACTATGTTGTACCACTGCTAAATCACACGAGTTGGAAACAGGAGTTGGGGCTTATTAGAGCCGAAGTTTGCGTGGTGGCATGAGTGTAGCGACAGACAAAGAGAACCAGATCATGGTTATCCGCCAATCGAAACTTGCCTTAAAGGCAGAACTTCCGAAGGTTATTGTTTTTCTACCTGCTCATCAATCGCTTCCTCAAGAACTAAAAAGGCATCTTGAAGTGCGCCAAGGTCCCCGTTTTCATCTTCACCTTCGTCTATACTGTCACGCAAATATTTTTTAAAGGCCTCTATTAAAGACTCTCCTGTTACATTTTTTTCACGAACATCTTTATTTTTATCTATATCTTTATCCTCTTTCCAATGTGTTGCAATTGCTTCCATATCTTTAGCTGTAGAATGCATTTTTAAGTAGGCAATAATTTTATCATATGCTTTTTCACCAAGCCTCTTTAAGGATGGTGTATCCTCAAATAGATCAATATACTCCTCACCTAGTTCATCTATAAGCGGTTCAATTTCCTTAAAATAATTTTTCTCTTCTTCGACTGCTTCAGCAAGGTCTTGTTTGTAATCATCTTCGGATGTTAGAATTTTCATCTGCTCATCAACTGCGTTCTCTAAAATTTCAAAGGCATCTTGAAGTGCGCCAAGGTCCCCGTTTTCATCTTCACCTTCGTCTATACTGTCACGCAAATATTTTTTAAAGGCCTCTATTAAAGACTCTCCTGTTACATTTTTTTCACGAACATCTTTATTTTTATCTATATCTTTATCCTCTTTCCAATGTGTTGCAATTGCTTCCATATCTTTAGCTGTAGAATGCATTTTTAAGTAGGCAATAATTTTATCATATGCTTTTTCACCAAGCCTCTTTAAGGATGGTGTATCCTCAAATAGATCAATATACTCCTCACCTAGTTCATCTATAAGCGGTTCAATTTCCTTAAAATAATTTTTCTCTTCTTCGACTGCTTCAGCAAGGTCTTGTTTGTAATCATCTTCGGATGTTAGAATTTTTTCATCATCATCTTCTTCATCAAGACGCTCTTGCCAGATAAATTTTGCGATATTTTCACATGATACCGATTTCATTAGATTTTTCATTTTGTCTATTTTGTGAATCAATCACTACATTATACCTGAAAAAAGAGAGAAAAGCGAGCTAATGAATAATTTTTCGCGATATTTTGAAAAAATATTGAAAAGATTCTGAAATAAATTCAGAATGACAAGGAACGGAAAAGAGATTTTAAATAGCCAAAAAATGGCTCTATCGCTATGATAATTCGATGGCTCCCGACTATTTTCTTATCTCCGAACCATGCTGACTTACACAAAAAACAAGAAGTACTATGTCACACCACTACCCAATCACACAAGCTGGGAGCGGGAGTTGAGGCTTATTAGAGCCGAAGTTCGCGTGGTTTTATGAGTGTAGCCAAGTACAAAGAGAACCAAAAGGGGGTTGAAAAAATACATATTCTATGTTAAAATACCCCGTCTATTACAAATCCTAAATGTTCCCCGTTTATAAACTTTTTTCAGAGAACTGTCCAGAACATGAAATAGAAGAGAAAAAGAGGGGTGTTGTTTTTGGTAAATTGGCAGAATTACATATTATTTCTTCAGATTTATCAGAGAAAATTTCCACCGAGGAGTTAGCAGAGATATTTTCTAAAAAAACATTTCAGACTTTGTTGCTTGGACTATCACAGCTCGATGACGAAGAAATAAAAAAAATTTCTTCTCTTAAAGATTTAATTACTCATTTCAGTGTCGATAGCGTGTCTTTGGATAATATCAAACAAGATGCGGAACAAGAAAATAATAGCTCCATGAGCCAACTATATATTGAGTTTATAAAGAAAAAGATTGAACGTGCGATACTGTCTCCTGCATTTAATGAATCCCTAGATAATACGATTGAGGAATGTTCTTCACAAAAAAAACTACAAAATGGTCCCTCCTTGAAACTGAATGATTTGGATATTGAGATACAGACTGTTTTTTGGAAGGAGAAGGGAGGATATCACTATAGATTATTTATGACAGACGCAGATAGTAAGACCGTTGGAATCAGAAGTACGGATATCAAGGAACGAAATGGAGAATTGATTGCAGAAGGGGGATCAATAAAAATTTCACATCAGCACCAGAATCAGGGCTTATCAAAATATCTAGAATGTTTCAATGAATATGTTCTACAAAAAATATCGAATATAGAAAAAAAGTCTATAACGTGGTCTATACTTAATGGGAATGCAATAAGTCAGAATAGCTTAGAGCAGCAATCGAGAGGAATTGAGGACATTACAGCACCATTGCTAAAAGATATGGAAGAACAGCAGAAGCGTTGGAAGCATCTTTATTACGATCGAGTAGGAGTAGACGAAAAAAGTGATGAAATGGTAATAAAACCTGATGATGAGTCTTCTCGTGAATTAAATTCAATTTCAAATGTCACTATTTCCTTTCCCCAAAAAGAGGGCTATTTTGTTGATAGTGAAGAATTTATCACAGATGAAGAACGGGGGAAGGAAGAGCAAAAGAAAAAACAAAAATACCGAGAGATGGTTGTGGTTAGAAGAATCGAAAGGTGATGTGTAAAAAAATCCCTCTGAAAGAACGAAGTTTGTGTAGTGGCGTGAGTGTCTCGACTATTTTCTTATCTCCGAACCATACTGACTTACACGAAAAACAAGAAACACTATGTTGTGCCACTACTAAATCATACGAGCTGGGAGCAGGAGTTGAGGCTTATTAGAGCCGAAGTTCGCGTAGTGGCATGAGTGTAGCCACAGGCAAAGAGAACCAAAAGCCAGAAAACTATTCCTCCTCTTTTACACACTTTGCTATTTTTAAATAAACTAAATCCTTATAGTTTTGCCCGAGACTTCTTATGCTTGACTGAAGCTTGTTGAAGAAATTATTAGGAGAATGTCGGCATTCTTTCAATTCTTTTTGCAGAGTTTCTATCATGGGCTTTGTGACTTCGCAAGTAGAAAACTCTTGAAAAAAATCGGTAAGTTTTTCGGTTGCAATTCTCATCGTTTTTTCTCGGAGTTTGGCTTGAAAATCCTGTATTACTTCACTGCGATTTGCCCCATGTGTGTTATCTGCAAAAGCATCTTCTTCTATTGCGTGGTCACTTTCTAGCTTTTTCAATTCTACTAAAATACCGTAGAGGAATTCTTGAAAGAGCATGACCTCCTCAATGTCGGATACTCTTTTGGCAAGTTCCAAGGGAGTATTGACATCAATTTTGGGTTGGCGAGAATCATCGTGAGTATTTCGCGGATACATCGTTACATCATTAGCAATGGCGGCACACCTATCACGTACTTGAAAGTCGCAACCGTTACACACATCTGGCAATTTGGAATTATCTTCTTTAGGCATTCTCTTATATAAACAACAATGGTATATTAAACCAATTTGCAAAAAAAGTCAACACAATAAAAAAACATTCTAAAAACCGCAGAAAACTTTTCTATAACTACGATAAAGACGTTTTTAGTGCTGGCTCCAAAGACTGGAAGCCATTGCTCGCTATTTCGCTTTTGAGAAAGGGGCGTATTGTCCGAATCTGAGATTGGAGGAGAGGTTGGCGAATGAGACGGATGAATGGGTGATGTAGATGGTTCAGATGGTGACAATTTGTCACTGACTGAATTTTGTAGAAAGTGAATCGAATTGAGGTTGAAATTTCTCACTTCATTGGTACACTAAGAATGTTAAGGTTTGTATAACTTTGATTTTCTCACTAATTTACAACCTATGCTCGAAAATAAACCCGAAATACTCACTATTGGTGAAGTGGCAGAGATCCTTAATGTCTCCACTATGACGCTTAGACGATGGGATGCAGATGGAGTACTGAGTGCATTTCGCCCAAGTACAACCAAACAACGCCGATATCATAAAAAGGATGTAATTGCCTATTTACAATCTACGCCAGAGGATGACAAAAATAATAATAACTTATGAATAATTTACCCAAAATAATCGATAATGATCGCAAAAGCTTGCTAGAAGTTTTTCAGCAAGTAATGCCTGAATATGACACGCTTTCAATCGCGACTGGATATTGGGATTTGAAAGGTATGCAGATGGTTTTTGATAAAATTAAGAATTATAAAAATATTCGATTACTTATTGGCAGAGAACCCCTTATCCCAAGACATAAACAATCTGAGCCTGAGCCTGATTATCCTGATCAAGATATTTTTTACGATTTAGAGAGAATGCAACCAACTCCTGAATTAAAAGAGCTGGTTAGATCTATTAAAGCAATGATAGAAAAAGGGAATTTAGAAGTTCGTGTATATCGCAAGAACTTTCTTCATGCAAAATGCTATATTTTTGGTGATTATCAATCAGAAAATGGTGTTGGAGTAATTGGGTCTTCAAATTTTACAAAAAATGGACTTACTGCCAATACAGAACTTAATGCACTAGAATCCGATCATCGTATTGTTACCTTTCAGCCACAAAGCGAAAAACAGGAAGTGGGGCATTTGTTTTGGTTTGATAAATTTTGGAATGATCCTGAAACTGAAAAATGGAATGGTGAATTTACTGAGCTACTTGGAACATCTCCCGTTGGAGATACCCTTTTTAGCCCATATGAAACATACATTAAAACGCTTTATGAGCTTTATCGTGAAGAACTTGAGGAAGAAGATTTAGTCGAAACGATTAAGGGAAGTCATGAGCTTTTAGATTTTCAAAGAAAAAATGTGCAAGCTCTTTTGCGAAGATTGAAAAAATACAAAGTTGCTATGCTTGCTGATTCAGTAGGTCTTGGAAAAACATACACAGCTATTGAGGTTATTAAGCAGTATTTACATACTGAATCAGGGCAACAAAGAGTTGAAATTATCTGTCCTAAGTCCCTAAAAGCACAGTGGAAAAAAGAAATGACAGTGCAAGGGATGCAAAACTTTAGTGATCCCATTACATTGCAAAATCCTCGTATGATCGAGGAGCGAAAAGACTTAGACAATATTGCGAGTGTTTCATTGTTTGTAATAGATGAATCACATAATTTGAAAAATCGTGCGGGAAAACGTTTTGATCAAATCATTGAGTGGATTCGTAATAATCCAAAAGCACATGTATTACTTCTAACAGCAACTCCAATCAATAATCAACTGAGTGATATTGTAAATCAAATACTCCTTGGGACACGCGGTATGGCAGATGCTTTGAAAGTGACATCAGTAGACAAGAGATTGAAACAGACCGTTCAGATGACTTTTCATCAAGCCATTGAGAATTTACAGAAGAAAATAAAACAGGATTTAAAAAGAGATGGAAGTTTTGATCAAGATCATGTTCAACAGGTTATGGCTCCTATTATTAGAGCTTTTGTGGTTCGTAGAACAAGGCAAGGTATTGAAAAGGAATATGGTGGACTGACGATTGCGGGGAAAGAACGACATTTTCCAAAAGTAATTCCCGAAATAACAAAATATGGTTTTAAAAAAGAAGTAGCAGATAAAGTAAGAGCTTTAAAAAATGACAATATTGATTTATCAAAGATTTATCGTCTTCCTACTGAAAAAATAGTAAACAATACAAAATCACTTCTACACCCCTTAAATCAAATTAAAGATCTTAAAACTGATATTGATGATAATAAATTCAACAATCTTTCAGCGATTGCATTTGTATATCAAATAATTTTATTACTAGGATTTGTGCCATATAGGTGGCAAATGTATCAAACACGTTATTATGGAAAAACAAGAGGAGAGGTAAAATCTATGAAATTAAATTCTTCAGATAGTAAATCATTATTTTTGCAACTGAGTATTTATGGGATTCTTCGAACAATGTTTCTAAAACGATTAGAATCTTCCGTGAGTGCCATTCGAAGCTCTTTAGATGTTTACAGGCGAAAACTGGCAGTATTTGAACGTGGAATAGAAGCTGGAAAAATTGTAAGTTTAAAAGATTTAAGCAATATTGAAGAAATTCTTGGTATCGGTGATGAAGACTTTAATCCTGATGATATTACTCTTGATGAAGAAATGGAACTCGATACAGTTGATGATAAGAAATACAATCTTGAGGCAATAAAATCAGATATTCAAAAAGAAAAAGATTTAATAGATATTTTAGATGCCCAACTTACACTTCTTGGAGAAGATGACTCAAAAATAAGAGCTTTTGGCGAATTGTTAGAAAAATTAAATAAAACTCAACCAGCAGGAAAGAAAGTTTTAGTCTTCTCTTTTTATGCAGATACAGTTGAATATTTACGAGAATCTTTGCCGCAATATGCAAAATGTTTGACAGAAGAAAACTCTTCATTTCTTTCTTCAAAAAATAGAGCAGATAGTGAAAACTTGGCAAATAGATTTGCTCCAATTGCAAAAAACTACGAAATAAAAGAGGATGAATCGGAATTAGATTATTTGTTTTCAACAGATATTTTATCAGAAGGTCAAAATCTTCAAGATTGCGGTATTTTAATAAATTATGATTTGCACTGGAATCCCGTGCGAATGATACAGAGAAACGGTCGTGTAAATCGTTTAGGAAGCAGTTATGACAAAGTTTATATTTACAACATTTCGCCTGAAAAACAGTTAGAAGAATATTTACAATTAGTAGAAAGGCTTGAAGGGAAAATTAATCTTATCAAAAGTACTATTGGTACAGATTCCCCTGTTTTAGATGAAAAAGAAAATCCCATTGAATTTACGGATAGTCTTAAAGATATTTATAGCGAAGATATGCAAAAGCGTATTGAAGCTATGGAAAAAGCAGAACGAGAAGCTGATTTTTTACTTGCAGAAGATGCTTTTGTTACGGATTTAAAAGTGTTCCATCATGACCTACAATTAGATGAAAAATATAAAAAGAAAATTTATAATATACCTCTTGGAAAATGGGCAATAATGCCAAAGTCTTTACATCGTGGAGATTCTCGCCCCGAAGTCTTATCATTCAATAATTTACGTGATGAAGATGATGGAGTTATCGGACATAGTTTTGTCGCTATGCAAAAAGATGGCTCTAAGTTTCAAATTATTACAAATTTACAAGCACTAGAATGGCTAAGAACCGATTTAAAAAACGAAAAGCAAGAATTAGACAACATAAGTCTTGATAAGCAATTTATTAATGAAAAAACAAAACAAAATATATCTTCAAGTATGCAAGAAGATGAAGTAGGGGCTCCACTTCCAACACAAACATCATTATTACGTATAATGTACGAAAATCATTCTTTGGAGGAGGATATAGAACAAGTAAGGCTCGCTTTTCAAACAAAGAATATTATTGATCAGCAGGTAATCACAAAGTTAGTGCGAAAGATAGTAACGAGAAAGAAAACAAATGAAGCATTTTTAAATGAATTAAAAGAGCTTGTAGATTTGTCTTACAAAACACTTGATACTTCTGAAGGTATCGAGCAAATTAGCCATACAAACCAAATATTATTTTATGTCAAAGATAATGAGTAAACTTCCTGCAAAAATATCGGAGCTAGATATAGCCATAAAATCTCTTACAAAAGAGAAGGGTTTTGTGCAGGCTCAAAATGTAATTAATATGGTTTCAGGTCTACTGGGAATTGAAACTGATAATACATGGAAATTATTTAATGATTCGCAGGGGAAAATCCGTCAAAATGCTGGATGGTTTAAAGAGGCAGACGGGTTTGCAGACAGGCGTGCTTCTTACAAAATTGCCGAAGGAAACGCACAGGGGCTTGATTTGAAGGCTTTTTGGATGAAAAAGACTCGTAAGTCGGTCATTAGCTGGCTTGTTGCTCTAACGCCGAATTTTGAAGATGAACCCTTTTATGGAAACTTGAGTGTGGGAATTGATTTTGTCATTCCAGAAAAAGCAGATCGAGTGATTGTGATTTTGAGTAAAAATTATGTCATTCGTACACTGGAACTTTCTGGTGAACTCTCTATTACACAGCAAGAAATTTTTGCTAAATGGTTGTCTGATTTTGATTTTGCAAACAAAGCACAAATCCATGAGGCATTGTGGCAGAGTTTTGATATAGAACCACTTAACAAGCGATTTTATAAAGAAATTAGTTCATTTTTTGTGGAACTTAAGGGGTATCTCACAAAAGAAAATATATTTGATGATAAACATGCTTCTTATTTTGTGAATCGTCTTATTGGGCGAGTTGTTTTCTGTTGGTTTTTGGAAAAGAAAAATATTATCAATCCTGAAATTGGATATTTTGATACAGAAGAACAGAAAGCCGATGAATTTTATAGAAACAAATTGGAAACATTGTTTTTTAAAGTTTTTAATACCCCAATTGAAGATAGAGAATTAGGAATAGATAATAAAACTCCGTTTTTAAATGGTGGTCTTTTTGATCCAAAAGATGGTGATAAATTTAGAGACTCCTCTCTCACATTTCCAGCAGATTATTTTGATCGGTTCTTTAAATTTCTTAAACATTACAATTTTACTACGGATGAAAGCACTAGCACTTTTCAACAAGTGGCGATTGATCCCGAGATGCTCGGTCGTATTTTTGAAAACCTTCTTGCAGAACAAGTTTCAGAAACTGGGGAACAAGCCAGAAAAGCCAAAGGTGCTTTTTATACACCACGAGAAATTGTGGATTATATGTGTCGAGAAAGTTTGAGAGAATATTTGAAAGGGCAACTTGGAGAAGAAGGAAAATCGTATGAGGTAATTGATAAATTATTAGACAGTAAAGAACATGACTGGCGAGATCAACAAACAAATTATCGTCGAGATTTAAAACCATATAAATACGATATTTTGAAGGCTCTTGATAATATGACAATTATTGATCCTGCTTGTGGGTCGGGAGCATTTCCTATGGGTATGTTGTCTTTGTTACTTGAATCTTATGAGCGATTGGAATCAACTTTTGATCCATATAAAAAGAAATTGAACATTATTAAAAATAATCTCTTTGGAGTTGATATTGAACCAATGGCGGTGGAGATTAGCCGACTTCGAGCATGGTTAAGTATTGTGGTTGATGAAGAAAACATCGAACCTTTACCGAATCTTGATTTTAAATTTGTGTGTGCTAATTCGCTCTTGCCTCTTAAAAAAGATGAAGGGTTGTTTGATAAGCAGGGATTGAAAGAGGAAATGCAGGAGGTAAGAGATAAATATTATAATGCTCGAACTAAAAAAAGTAAGGAGAATTTAAAGAAGAAATTCGAGAAATTAATTGAAGGTGGACAACAAAATATGTTTGCTTCAGATAAAGAAAATCAATTAAAAAGTTATCATCCATTTGACGAGGAGATAGTGGCGGAGTTTTTTGATCCTGAGTTTATGTTTGGGGTGAAGGGATTTGATGTGGTGATTGGGAATCCGCCGTATGTCAGTCTTGAGAAAATTAAAGAGAATAAAGAAGAATACAAGAAAATTTATAAAACTGCTGCTGCTCGTGGAGATCTTTACTGTCTTTTTTACGAACGAGGTCTTTTAATTTCCAAACAACATTCAGGTTTGCTTACATTTATTACAAGTAATAAGTGGATGAGGTCAGGATATGGTAAAGCTTTGCGAGGATATTTTGCAAATAAAAATACATTGCAACTTCTTGATTTTGGAGGATTTAAAGTTTTTGAAAGTGCGACAGTAGACACCAATATTCTTATCATTGAAAATAGCGAAAATCAAAATCAGCTCGCGGCATGTCATTTCAAAAATGACTACAAACGAGGTGCTGAACTCGGTGACTACTTTAAAACCAATAAGATCCAGCTAAAAAATCTTAGCTCGGGTACTTGGTTTATCGGGAGTCAAGCAGAACTGGATCTTAAAAAGAAAATAGAACAAATCGGGGCTCCACTGAAAGATTGGGATGTAAAAATAAATCGTGGAATTTTAACAGGTTTCAACGAAGCGTTTATCATCGACCAAGCCAAGCGAGACGAACTGATCACAACTGATCCGAAATCAATTGAAATTATAAAACCGATTCTACGGGGGCGAGATATTCAGCGGTATAGCTACAAGTGGGCGGATCAATATATCATCATCACAAATTTTGGTAGTTATAAAACTTTACAAGCCGACTTCCCCGCAATTTATAAGCATCTCAAAAAACATGAAACCAAGCTCAAAGATCGCGGACAATGCAAATACTCCCGAGCAGGAAAAAATGGGGCAAATTCCGACTACGAAGGTCAGCATCACTGGCTAGAATTGGATAACAATCCAAAAGATGAATATATTGCAATGTTCGGAAAAGAGAAGGTGATTTGGGGTAACCTATCTACATCCGCCAAATTTTCTGTTGATAGTGATTCTCTTTATGCTTCAGCACCTGCAAATCTATTAGTATCTGATTCAGATAGTATTAAATATTTATGTGCTGTACTGAATTCAAAATTTGCTACTTACTCAATGAGAAAATTGGCTTATAGCCGTGAAGGAGGATATATGGAATATAAAAAAATATTTGTAGAGCAAATAATGATTCCAACTTTAGATACAGAAACTCGTAAGAAAATTGCTACTCAAATCGAATCCCTCGCTGACAAAATCCTCACCACAAAAAAAGACAATCCCAAAGCCGACACCACCGAACTAGAATTAAAGATTGATGAATTTGTTTTTGAGCTTTATGAGTTGACGGAGGAGGAACGAGAGGTGGTTTTGAATTCTTAAATTTAAATTTCCAAATATGACAAATTTCCATAATCA
This sequence comes from uncultured Candidatus Peribacteria bacterium, assembly GCA_964513975.1. Lineage (GTDB taxonomy): Bacteria > Patescibacteriota > Gracilibacteria > UBA4473 > UBA4473 > CAZVBV01. The sequence goes on along the minus strand of CAZEON010000003.1, from coordinate 7,425 downwards.
ACAAACCAGTTTAACTTCTGCAAAAATTGATATTTATCAAGGCTATATTAAAGGATATCTACCTAAGATATTAATGACTTTTGGAAAATGTTTTATTGCAGACTTATTTTGTGGGACTGGAAAAAATGGAGAAGAAAAAGGAAGTCCGTTAGTATTACTAGACACAGCTCAATATATTTTAACTTCCGAAATATTAAAAAAGAAAAATCCTCAAATATATATTTTGTTTAATGATAACGAGGCAAAAAATATTGAAAATCTAAAACAAGAATTAGAGGGATTTATTGATGAATCTATTAATATTTTCCCACCTCAAAATCAGGATTTTGTTGATATTACTTCCAAAATATTAAAACAGTTTAAAAACAATAAATTACCTAAGTTTTTCTTTTTAGATCCTTTCACATATTCAAATATTGGAATGGATCATCTTAGATTATTAATGGAGCTTCCTTATTCTGAAATCTTATTATTTATACCAATTTTTCATAGTTATAGATTTGCCAGTGATGAAAAAATGAAAAAAAATCACAAAACAAGAGTTTTTGTGGAAGCTTTTACAAAAAAAGGAATAGCAGATTATGAAAATATTGATGAATTTATGCAGTCAGTAAAAGAAAAGCTTAAAGAAGAAATTGGTCTGGATTTTGTGAGACCAGTTCTTCTTGATGGAGGTTCAAGTAAGAATGCCCTTTTTCTTTTAACTAAAAACCAAGAAGGAATGTTATATATGAATAAAGTTGCCTTAAAAATGTCAGAAGATGGAAAAGGAGCGAATACGAAAAATACAGGTCAAGCTTCGTTATTTGGCACACAAGGAACATCAAAATTCGAAATATTTTCTAAGAAGTTGATTGAAAAATTGAAAGAAGTAAAGGAAATGACAAATTCAGAAATAGTAAAATTTACTATTATGGAGGAATTTCTACCAAAATATGCAAAGGATATTTTAAAAGATCTTGATTCTAAAAAGAAAATTTCAGTATTTGATGCACTAGGAAATAATATAACAAAGCAATCACAATGGAATATTGCTGAAAAAATAACAAAAAATATAATTTTTCGTTTTAACCAATAGACTTATGAAAACTTCAAAAATAGAATGGACAGAGGCAACATGGAATCCTTCAATTGGATGCACAAAAGTATCTGAGGGATGCCAAAATTGCTATGCAGAGGTTATGGCGAAACGACTTCAGGCAATGGGTGTAGATGATTACAAGGATGGATTTAAATTCAAAATACTTCCTCATCGCCTTGAATTACCATTTAAAACGAAGAAGCCTACAAAATTCTTTGTAAATTCTATGAGTGATCTCTGGCATGAAGAAATGCCTGAAGAATTTTTAGATCAAATTTTTGAAGTTATTAAAAAAACACCACAACATACTTACCAGCTTTTAACAAAACGAGCAGAAAATATGGAAAAGTATTTCAAAAATAAAGTAATACCTAAAAATGTATGGCTTGGCGTAACTGTTGAATGTAAACGCACAAGACCACGAATTGATTGCCTACGAAATATTGATGCAAAGATCAAATTTTTGTCATTAGAACCACTTTTAGAAGATTTGGGAGAATTAAACTTAAAAAATATTGATTGGGCAATCGTTGGTGGCGAAAGCGGAGCAAAAGCTCGACCAATGAAAGAGGAATGGGTTTTAAATATCAAGGAACAATGTAAAAAACAGGAAACAGCATTTTTCTTCAAGCAATGGGGAACATGGGGGGCTGATGGAGTAAGAAGGAGTAAGAAAGCGAATGGAAGAACTTTGCTCAATAAAATTTGGGATGAGTATCCTGAAAAAATCTCAATTCCACCGAAATCAAGGGAATTAAAAATAAAACAGGAACAATTAATCTAAGCCCTATGAATCCTATTCCCCACAAAATCGCCCTCTTTGAAAAAAAAGAAATCCGAAAAATTTGGTATGAAAATCAATGGTATTTTTCTGTTGTAGATATTGTTGAAGCTTTGACAGATTCTACAAACCCAACAGATTATTTAAAAAAACTAAGAAAAAGAGATGAAGAGCTAAAAAGCTACATAGGGACAAATTGTCCCCATGTAGAAATGCCTACAAAAACAGGAAAAAATAGAAAAACTCTTTCAGGAAATACTGAGACGATTCTTCGTATCATCCAATCGATTCCTTCTCCGAAAGCGGAACCATTCAAAAGATGGCTTGCAAAAGTGGGATATGAACGAATTGAAGAAATAGAAAATCCTGAACTCGCTCAAGAAAGAATGAAACAATTATATGAGCAAAAAGGATATGATAAAAATTGGATTGATAAACGCTTGCGTGGGATTGCCGTTCGTCAAAATCTTACAGATGAATGGAAAGATCGAGGAATTACCGAACATCGAGATTACGCTATTTTGACTGCGGAAATATCAAAAGCAACCTTTGGAATGACTCCGAGTGAATACAAAAAACTCAAAAATATTCCTACAAAATCAAAAGCAAACTTGAGAGATAATATGACAGATCTTGAGTTGATTTTTACAATGCTTGGTGAAAAAGTTACAACTGAAATATCTGAGAATGAAAACCCGAAAGGAATGACTGAAAATAAAAAAGTAGCAAAACGAGGTGGAAAGGTAGCAGGAGATGCACGAGAAAATACAGAAAAAGAAATTGGAAGAAGTGTGATTTCAGATAAGAACTATCTTGAAAATAAAAAAGTAAATCAAAAGAAACTTAAATAAGTTTAAACTCCATGACACAAGATCTACAATAAAATATCATCAGATACAACACCTTAAAGCAAAACATCAGTTCGCACACCATAAATATCTTAAAAGAGGGAGAGTTAAGCGAAAAATCAGTTGTTAAGGATTACTTAACAACTGCCTCTGATGGAAAAATAAAGAAGGAAAGCTAGACGGTGACATTTTGTCACCAGTTGGTCGGGATTCCCGACATACTGAAATTTAATATATAAATTATGATATTAAAAGAATCACAAGTTGAAAAACATATTAGAGATTTTTTAATAAAAAAGGGCTGGATAACAACAAACCTGCCAAAAAATATTGGTGAACATGGTGTAGATATTACTGCTTGGCATCCAAAGTGGAGGAAAATATATCTTATTGAGGTTAAAGGAGAAGGAACAAGTTCACAAAATCAAGTAAAACATTCAGCTTTTTATAATTTACTTGGTCAAATACTTTGTAGAATGGACAAAGAGGGCAATAAGCCAAATCGTGCAAGATATTATGCCCTTGGAATTCCAAAAAAATGGGAAGAGACTTTTAAAAACAAGATAAAAAAGATGAAATATGGATGGAAATTATTGAATCTAAAAGTTTTTTTAGTTCATGAAAATGGGGAAGTTGAAGAAAAACCTAATACATACTTTTTAAAATGAATAACACAATTACAAAATCCGATTTCCTAAAATACCTGCAATGCCCAGCGTATTTTTGGTTTTGGAAGAAAAAACCTGAGATTTTAACAAATATGGAACTCAATGAGTTTGATAAGGAGTTGGTTAAAAACGGACAAGAGGTAGAGAGATGGGCAAGAAAACTTTTCCCGAGTGGTGTTTTGGTAGAAAGTAGACAATCGCAGGCTGTAGCAGATACAAAACAATTTTTAGATGAAGAAAAGAAGAGTATTTTCCAAGCTACATTTGAAGTTGAAGGGCTTTATGTGATGGTGGATGTTTTAGAGTGGGATGAAGAAAGCCAATATTGGATTATCAATGAGGTAAAAGGATCAACTGGCAAAGAGAAAAAGAAAAATGAACACCTTTATGATGCTTCATTTCAGTACATCGTTATGCAAAAAGCTGGCTATAAAATCGGTAAAGTAAATTTGATTGAGCTTGATAAGGAGTTTATAAAACAAGGCAAAATTATCCCTGTAAAATTATTGCAAGTTACAGATATCACGGAGAAAGCAAAAGAACTGGAATCGAAGATCAAATTAATGATCGATGACATGAAGCGGTTGCTAGAAAAAGAAAGAGAGCCTATACCCTGTGATTGTATTTATGAATCAAGATCAAATCACTGCCCTGCTTTCAATTATTTATACCCAGAAATTCCTGACTATTCTGTGCATGACATTGTTCGTATTGGATCGAGTAAAAAGAAACTGGAAGCTTTAGTTGAGGGAGATTATTGCTTGATTGAAGATGTTCCTGAAGACTTTAAACTATCAAAATATCAAAGAAATCATGTTGATGTCACACAAACAAAAATCCCAATAATTAAAACTACTGAGATTAAGTCTGAATTAGAAAAATTAGAGTATCCATTATATTTTTTGGATTATGAAACTTTTCCAACGGCTATTCCAATTTATGATGGATGTAAACCCTATCAGCAAGTGCCATTTCAATATTCATTGCACATTCAAAAAGAGCCATACGGTGAGTTGGAGCATTATGAGTTTTTAGAGACAGATAAAGAAAGTCATCCTATGAAAGCTCTTGCACTCTCATTAATGGAAATAATGGGTGGTGATGGGAGTGTTGTTGTTTGGAATAAAAAATTTGAAGGAAAATGCCATGAAGATATTGCAGAACTAATGCCTGAATATGCAGAGGTTTTTTACAATTATAATCAAAGACTCTTTGATTTGATGGAGATCTTCTCAAAAAATCTCTATACACATCATGATTTCAGAGGGAGCTATTCAATCAAAAAGGTTTTGCCAGTATTAGCACCAGACCTGAGTTATAAAGACTTAAACGTAAGTGATGGTTCAATGGCAATGAATGCATGGAAAACGATGATGTTTGAGACTGAGGGGCAAAAAGAGAAGGATCAAATTAGGGATGATTTGTTGAAATATTGTGAATTAGATACTTTAGCGATGGTGCGAATATTTGAGGCTTTGGAGAAGTTGTATTAAATTTAATGAAATATACATGATAAGTGATTTAAAAATCTATTTGGAATTGGTAAAAAATAATTTTCATAAATTATGGGGTTTTTTAATTTTATTAATTCTTTCTTTGGTATTTTTCACAACAATTGATGGTTTTATAGATAAACTAATAATAAGTAATTGGAGATTTTTAATTTATGGAGCCATTATTTTATTTGAGTTTATTTATTGGTCTTATTTTAAATTTCACCTGCCTAGAAACAAGAAAGAAAAAGTAGGAATTGTTATTGCTATTTATTCTAAAAATGAAAAAGAAAGAATGGAATTAAAAGATGATTTTGTTTCCAAAATACATAAAAATTTCCAAGAGGAAAAATTGTTAAAAACATTTCATCTAATTTTTTTAGAAAACCATTTTGCAGAACAAATAAAAGAATCAGAGGATCCATCAATATTTGTAAGAGAGATCAATCAAAAAATAAAAGCTCACTATTTTGTTTGGGGTGAAGTAAAAAAGAAAAAAGATGGAGACGAAAAATATTTTTTTGATCTTAATGGCTATGTTACCCATAAACCTATTCCAAAAGAAGTAAGTCAAAGTATTGCCATTGATTTTTCAAGAATTCTTCCTAAAAAAATTGAATTTATAGAAAAAATTCAACTTAAAGGTTTTGAAATATCTGCAGATTTCGTTTATTTATCTATAAAATATATTGTTGGAGTTGCTGCATTTGTTTCAGGAGATTTTATTTTAGCTGAAAAATTGCATAGCAATTTATATCAGCAGTTTAATAAATTTAGACCTCTCCCTCCTCATTTAAGAGAAATAAGAACAAAAGCTTTTAATTTTTTTATTGATGAAAAATATTTAATTGCCTTTAACTACTATTTACAGGGACAAGAGCAAGATATTGTAAAAAATAATTTAAATTTTGTTTTAAAGCATATTCCCAAGCATTACAGTGCTCTTTTATTATCTTCTCAGTTAGATTTTTTGGATAAAAACATATCAGAGAGTATTAAAAAGGTTTGTAGAGCACGCGATTGTGCAAGTGGAAACTTGGTATGGAGATATAATCTTGCCTTTTTATATTTTTGGACTGACAAGGTTGATAAAGCTTTAAAAATTTGTAAACAAATTCGTCAACAATCCTATGAAGGTGAAGATAATACAATTAAGGAGGTGTTGGTCTTCAATGAAAATTTAATCACCAAACATCCAGAAAAACAACAATTATATTTTTGGATTGGATATTTAACATATTGGAAATTGAATGACCTTTCAAATGCATTAATTTACTTTGAAAAATTTAATGCTACAGCAGATTCTTCTACTCTGAAAACAAAAGGAGAAATATATTTGTCTGAGATTGAAAGGAAAATGGACTTAACTAAATAAGGAAAGGTGCAAAAAATGTATATCACTACTCAGTCTCTAGAAAAATTCGAATAATTTATTTCAGTTGTAAAGGATTTCTTGACAACTGAATTTTCACAGCTTCTCACTCCTAATTTTCCTTTCTATTTGATTTTGGCATAGCTTCTGATATTATTTTAGTACTGGACTGTCACTGAATAGTCGAGAAGAGTCTTAAAGACCAACTCGTTTCTGCCCAGCAGAAGCAAGGAGAGTTGGGATTTTTATGTATAAAATCATTTCCACTTCTCGCACTTCTCACACGGACAGCCATCTAATTTAAGCCAATATTATGCAAGGAAAAAAGACAACATCTCAGGATAAAAAACGCTTTCTTGAAGCCTTTCAAAGGCGACGTGGGATTGTGACGCTTGCCTGTAAAGATGCAGGAATATCAAGTTATACATTTTATAAGTGGGGCAGAGATGATCTTGAATTCGCCGAACAAGCCGAGGAAATAAGAGAAATTGAAATAGGAATTATCGCCGAAGATCGTATGGCAGAAGCAATCATCGTGCATAAAGACATGGCGATGGTGCGATTTTATCTGCAATCACGCAATCGTAAGTATATGCAGAAAATTCAAACAGAAGTCCATGATCCGACCAAAGAGTTGGCAGATTTACTCTGTTTGGATGAATAAGTTCTAAAAATTTATATGAATATGAAGATATCAATCAATGATCAAAAATAACGCAACATTACGGGCATGTCCGCCTCCAATCCCAAGCATTGGTACATTGTGTCGTTATGGTGAAAAAGATGGCACACAGGCGATTTTTGAGGCTTTGGTGGAGAAACTCAAAGATCTCAAGGCATTTGAGAATAATATACTGTGGACTCATGCAGATTTTCGCACAATGGCACTTCAAACGAGCGTGGGGATGAATGCGATTGTTGAAGCATTAAAACCTATTTCATTTAGTGTGCATCAAGGATATTACGGTGAAGAAGATGAGGGTGATCGAGCTGATGAATATTTTTGTGTTCCTGATGCTGGTATTACATGGCAGAAATTCGGGAGATATCTTGAGATTATTGTGAATGATTGGCAGAAACTACGAGGATTCATCAATGTTCATCGTGGCTTGCAATATTCAATTTATCCGCATCAAGTTCAAGTCTTTGAAGACCTAACTTTCAATTTCACACTAGATCAAA
>CAZEON010000002.1:0-51154 GCA_964513975.1 uncultured Candidatus Peribacteria bacterium | reverse complement strand
CTATAATACTAAAAATACTTAGAAAAAAACCTCTCAAGTTATCTTGAACCTAAAAATTTTCCAAAACGAACAAGGCTATTCTTTTTGGGAAAATTCAAATTCACCAAAACAGATACTAAGTGATTCTTTTTTAGAGCAAAAGATGAATTATATTCATCTCAATCCGGTACAAAAACAATATGTTCATACACCCGAAGATTGGGGTTGGTCATCTGCGTGCAAAATTCCAACGAAGATCGTGATTTCGGAGTTACTTTAAACTATGGGTTCAATTTGCAAAATTGAACCAGCAATGCTTGTGTTTAAATTTCAGCACAAATAGGAAACAAGAGGTTCAGGACGTAGCCCTGAACCCGTAAGGGATCAACCTTCAGTTCTACTTTTCCCAATCCTCAATAATCAATTTCTTTCCTCTTTTTGTAACCACCACTTTTTGGTGTTCTCGCCAACCAAATTCTCGAATATAATCTAGAGGAATGGTAACATAGTAGCTACCTCCTCCAACTTTGGTGAGCTTACGGACTGGTTCAGATGCGGTTTTTGGACGTGCTATAGTATTTATTAAGTACGTATTCGAATACGTATTCGTTTACGTAGATGATTATAACAAGAAAATTATTTTTAGTGAAACCGATTGGGAAATAGAGTGGGAGAAATAAAACTAGGCTCAGGACCCCATAGCGGTCCGGAGCCAATTTCAACTAACTCTCTTATAAATAATCCGTCCCTCTAATACTTCAAGAACTCTATTCTTTGTAGTGAGAGTTTCAATATCAGGAAGTGTTTTAAATTTCTCACAAAATTCTTTCGGCCAAAGTATTGAAAGAGCTGATCCTTGATGGAACTTAAACAACATATTTTTTCCTGGAGATATTGTATCTCCTACTTCAACGAGTGATTCAATACCACTCACAAAAGCTGCTGCATGAGCAACCATCGTGTATTCCATTGGTTCACCATCAATTTCTGTTTCCAAAACAAAAACCATCCGCTGGTTTCCATCAAATATATTTAAATCAGAATTTTCCTGTGCAAAAGCTATGTCCACACTGTATTTTTCTTCGTCGATTTTATGATTAGAAATTTTGTTTGGAAGAATTGAACCATCTTTTCCGACTCTATAAATATTTTTTACAGTACTTTTGAAAGGAACGGTACAAATGTGTTTGTGTCCAGGTTCGAGAATAGCTAAATCATGCTGACCTTCTTTGAACTTTTTGAAAAGTTCCTCCATCTCTTTCAGCACTTCTTCTTGAAATTCAAGATTACAGAGTTCGTGTGGTTCTTCTGGACGTTGGGTTAATCCCAGCATTTTTTGAATATCAATTTTAATATGACCAAGAACAGTACTTATCCCTTCTTCGGGAATTTCTGATCGAGTGAGATGTCCATCACTTGGAAGGACAGGTACATCTACCTTTTCAGCAGGATAATCTCGATGAATATTCTCTGAAAAATGCTTCCTTTTAATAGGCCAAGAATTTCCTACGAATTTTTGAAAAGCAGGATTTATTCCAATAACAAGAGCCGCTTCGCGAAGCACTTTCCATCGAAGCATAAGAAGCCTTATCACAAAAGGAATACGGTAAGGTTTTTCCTTCCCTGTTTCGTAATTGGTTACTAAAATTCTCTCACCCATTTTTTGTGGATACTTTTTATGCTTTTCGACTCAAAACGTCAATGAGAGAGTAATCCATTCTAGAAATCATTCCACAAAATCTGGTTTGTGATTTCATGATGGTGCACAATCTCGCTTCGCTTTATCCGACAGCCCAATTCTTTAGGACTTCGATTGGCAACGGCTTCTTTGAGTTTGATGTATTTTTTCATTTCTTCTTCGCCCATGATTTCCATGAGAAATTCTGATTTTGAAAATGCAGAAATCGCATCGTAAATATGTGCCCACAGTTTTTTCGTTCTTCGTGTTTGTATCTTTTCAATCATTTCTTGATAGGCTTTTGGTTTTAATTCAGTTGTAGACATTCCTGCGTGAAGTATCACAAACATAGCGAGATAGGGGTTAATATCAGGAGAGACTGAACGAATTTCAATTCGTGCGGATTTTTCATTCCCCAAAGGGATTCTCACCATCGAACTCCGATCACAATTCGAATACTTAATTTCATTTGGAGCTTCAAAATTTGGATCGAGTCGTCGATATGAATTTACACTCGGACAAAGCGTGAGACAGAGTTCTGGAGCGTAGTAGAGAATTCCAGTAATAAATTTTTCAGCCAAACTTGAAACTCCGTGTTCGCCTTTTGCATCGAAGAAAATATTTTTCCCGTCTTTCTCAAGACTAATATTTACATGCATTCCTGATCCATTGATGCCCATGACAGGCTTTGGCATGAAGCACGCAGTGAATCCCATGAGTTTTGCAATTTGTCGGGCCGTGAGTTTATACATCAAGGTCTGATCGCATGCGGTCATAACTTCGGTATATTTATAATTAATTTCAAATGATGATGGGGCTACTTCTCCATGATCTTTTTCATTTTCAAATCCAAGTGCACGTTGAACTTCGGCCACTTTATCCATGAACTGACGAAGGCGGTCTTTTGGCAGAGCGTTGAAATATCCTCCTGGGGTTACGAGCACAAACCCATCATCTTCGTCATATTTTTGTTCCACATCTGTTCCTTCAAATAAAAATCCTTCGATTTCAGGTGCCATATTTGCTTTGATTCCAGATTCCTTGAGTTTATCAACATAGTTTTGAAGTTGCCCTCGGAAATCACTTGGAAAAAAACTTCCATCATGATTGCACACAAATCCAAACATCATCACTTTCCCCGCTCCAAAAATATCTGCTGGCAAAATTCGGAATGATTTCCAGTCGGGAGAGAGTCTGAGATCCGACATTTTTAATTCCGCGAGCCCATGAACAGATGATCCATCGAAGGTGAGATTGTTATATCCTCCGAGGAAAAATTTCTTGTCATAATCAAGCATGTGCATTTTTCCTTCTAAGTCAGTAAAAGAGATCGTGACGGCCTTAACGGGTGTCTCATCGGTAAGATATTTGATTACTTTTTGTTTAATAAAACTGTCGGGTTTTCCGCTCTCAGCTAATTTTTTCATTTCTAAATTTCTTTTTTCGAGTTCGCTATAAGGAAGCTCTAGAAAGTTTCGAAGGTCATCAGGATCGGTAGGGTTCATACAAAAAGAATTAAGAATTATGAGTTCTATTCTTGGCTCACTAAGCAATAGGAGCAAATATTTTTAGTTCTCAAAAAAGGGGTGTCAGAAAAAATTACAAATAAAAAAAAGGCTTGCTCATTCACAAGAAAACAATGAAAATAGATTTGCTGTAGAAAAAAATTACAACTTGAATAATGAATAAAAAGGTTTTAAAAAATATTATGAACGTGGGTTTATCCGAGAAAGAGGCACAGGTGTATTTAGCTGTACTTGAGAATGGAACGTCGCTGGTTTCCAGCATCGCAAAAACCGCTGGATACAATCGTATTACGACCTACGCGATTTTAGAAAAACTTCTTTTGCGCGGACTTGTTACCCAGACAAATAAAAAAGACACAAAGTATTTTACGGCGATCGCGCCGGAGATTTTTGCAAAAGATGTGACCCAGCGAGCGAAAGATTTAAAACAAGATGTGCCATTTCTGAAATCGCTTGCAGGGGGGAATGAAGCGAGACCAGTAGTTCAGTTTTTTGAAGGACTTGAAGGCGTGAAAAAAGCGTACGAAGAAACGTTAAAATCTCGAACAGAGATTCTCAATTACGCCAATTCCAAAAATCTAAGAGAGCGCTGGCCTGACTATGACGGGCAATATGTGAGTAAGCGAGCGAAAAAGAAAAAGTTTCTCCGAGGACTGGCTCCCGATGATGAACCTGGATGCATGGTGCGAGCGGATGACAAAAAATACTTCCGTGAAATTCGTTTGCTCCCGCAAAAACTCTTTTGGGTTGAGAATGAAATTAATATTTTTGACGATAAATTATTGATTACCTCTTTCGAGCCACAAGTTTTTGCAATTCTTATTCAATCCAAAGCAGTGGCCGACACACAACGACAGATTTTTGAAATGAGTTGGATGTTTGCCAAGAAAGTGATGTAGTGGAAGTTCCTCTCCTCGCAGGTGAGAGGCTAGGTGGGATATTTACAAAGCACCCCCTCTAACTCCCCCTTGTAGGGGGAGAATTGTTAAAAAGTTGAAAATTCTCAAAAAAATTGCTACCTTGCGTGTCGAATGTCGACCCCTGTTCAACGGCAATATTGGGAACTGCGAAAGCAAAATCCAGATGCGATTTTGTTCTTTAGACTTGGAGATTTTTATGAAATGTTTTTTGAGGATGCACAGCTTTGCTCTCGTCTCCTTGGGATTGTGCTTACCGCACGTCACAAGGGGACAGAGAACGAAATGCCAATGTGTGGGTTTCCCTATCATGCCCATGAAGAATACCTAGAAAAGCTGGTTGATTTGGGTTATAAAGTAGCGATTGCTGAGCAAAAAGAAGATCCCGAAACAAAAGTGATTTCCAGAGAAGTTATGCGGGTCGTAACTCCAGGAACGTCACTCGAAAAAGGAAACTTGGTACCAGAAGAAAACTCCTTTCTCGTGGCTATAGATCGGGACAAAAAAAATTACGCGCTTGCGTATTCTGATATTTCGACAGGGGATTTCAGAACAGCGTTGTTTGAAGACGAAATTAGTTTTTTCGATGAACTCTATCGATTGAGTCCACGAGAGATTCTCATTCCGAGTGATATATTTGAAGACGAACTCTTTTGTAAGAAACTTCCACGCACGCACACCACGCCGAGGAAAAAATTAAAAACAGAGAGCGCGAAAAATATTCTCACAACGCATTTCAGAGTGAAGAATTTATCGGTGTTTGGGATTGAAAAAATAGAACTACTCTTAACCGTATCAGCCTCAATTCTTTCGTATTTAGAAGAAACACAAAAAGCGGATTTATCGCATGTAGCCACGCTTACTCGCTACTCGACAGATGATACCATGCAACTGGATGCACAAACGTTTCGACATCTCGAAGTGTTTCAACCATTTCAAAACGATGAGAACCAAGCAACGCTGTGGTCGGTGTTTGAAAAAAGTTGCACGGCGATGGGAGCACGAAAATTGTATGGATGGTTGGCGGCCCCACTTTTGTCTGCTGAAAAAATAAATGAACGACTTGAATCGGTTGAGGAATTGCAAAATAATGGCGACTTGTCACGAACGCTCACACAAGGATTCAAATCCGTGGCGGATTTGGAAAGAATTCTCGCTCGGCTGGTGACGGGGAGAGGAAATTCTCGAGATCTTGCATTTTTGCGGGATTCGTTTTCGATGTTTCCCGTGATGCGAGATGTTTGTGCGAATGCAACGTCTCCACTCATCAGAGAAAAATCAGAATCGTTCTCAAATCTCAACGATCTTATCCCAACACTCCAGGACAGCTTGATTGACTCACCACCACTTGAAATTACTGCAGGAGGTATGTTTGCCCAAGGATATAACGAAGAGCTCGACGAGCTTCGTGAGATGGCAAAAAATGCCGAGGAATGGTTAAAGAACTTTCTGACAGAAAAAAAACGAGAAACAGGAATCTCAACGCTTCGTATAAAATTTTCCAAAAACTTCGGGTTTTGTCTCGAAGTATCACAAGGACAAAAAGACAATGTTCCAGAAACTTGGGTGCGCCGTCAGACCTTGGTCAATGCTGAAAGATTCACAACCCCTGAACTCGCAGAGTACGAAGAGAAGGTTTTATCAGCCGAAACAAAAGCCTTTGAACTGGAGCATTCCCTTTTCCACAAGTTGAGAGAAGAAGTGCTGACGTTTGCCCCACACATTCAAAATGTTGCCAAGGCGATTGCTGAAGTGGACGCCATTCTGACCTTGTCGCGAACGGCTTCCAAATGGCGATGGAATAAACCGACAATTTTAGAAAACTCATCAGTTCTTGCAATAGAAAAGGGACGACATCCGGTCGTGGAAAAAATATCTACGGAGCGATTCATCGCGAACGATTTAGAAATGGACACGGAGTCTTCACGATTCCACCTTATCACGGGACCGAATATGTCTGGGAAATCTACGTTCCTCAGGCAAAATGCAATTCTCATCCTTCTCGCTCAAATTGGATCATTTGTGCCTGCAAAGAAAATGGAAACAGGGATTTTTGATCGGATTTTTACCAGAGTAGGAGCATCGGATAACTTGGCGGGAGGGAAGTCGACTTTCTTTGTAGAGATGTCAGAGACGGCTCGGATACTGCGTTGTGCTACGGAGCACAGTTTTGTGATACTAGACGAAATCGGACGCGGAACCGCAACCTTTGATGGGATATCACTGGCATGGGCAATTACCGAATTTCTCCACAACAAGACAAAAACAAAAGCCTTATTCGCGACGCATTTTCACGAACTTGTAGATCTTATCGAAGATCTGCCATCAGCTGTGAATTTTCATGTTTCTGCCACCCAAAACGAAGATGGGATTACATTTCTCCACCGAATTGCGAAAGGAGGTGTATCAGATTCATTTGGAATTGATGTTGCAGAAAATGCAGGCGTTCCAAAGAGTGTTATTGATGACGCAAAAAATGTTCTTGCACGACTTGAATCAGAAAATTTACTGTCAGGAAAAGAAAATTTATTTTCCAATTTCCGCACAGCCAGTAGCTCGCACTCGGAGCGGTCCGATAGTGATAAAATTATTGACGAAATTACCCCCGAAGATCTTTCTCCGCGTGAAGCTTTAGCGCTTATTTATAAGCTTAAAGAAACTCAAAAGAAAGGTTGATTTTTCACCAGAAATCGGTAAAAAGCATTCGGAGGAAAACCCACTCGCCCCACCATGATTACAACAGAAATTTATATCCATTGTCCAGATTGCCGAGGACGTTTTGACGTAGAAGCGTCAGATATTATTGAAGGTGATATTTTGGAATGCGTGCTTTGTGGAGCGGAAATTGAGGTGATCCAAGAAGAACCAATTAAGATTCAGTTGCTGAAGGAAGACTAAGGGAATTTTCGATTTTCGATTGCCGATTTTTTGTCATATCTCGTCATTCTCGCTCTAGCCGTCGCGAAGCTATGGCGTAGCACGGTGGCGGGGATCCTATGGATAAACCTCGTTCATATTGAGTGAAGCGAATTATCTCCACACGAGTTTTTCAATACTTCTTCCCCAAAGACAACTATTCTTCGGATGAGAACAACTTCTCAGCGACAATGATGGTTATAGAGAGTCCACCAGCTTTTTAAATATCTCGCCTTTTTCGCGGTAGTTTTTGAAACAATCAAAGCTTTTGGCCCCTGGAGAAAGGAGACACACTTTTCCTTGCGGGGTCTGTTTTTTTGCAAGGGCAACAATTTCTTCAAAGCTCTCTGCCTGAACAATGCGTTCAGATGGAAATCCAATATGTTCTACCATCTCCAGAATATCATGCAGGCTCTCCCCATTGGGCAAAAGGATGATACTGCTCGTTTCATCACGAAGAAGCGTTAGAAGCTCATTCCAGGAGTCCCCCGACGGTCTTCCCCCAAGGACAATACTCCCAAGATCATTCTTGAAGAATCGCACGGCAGCCATTGCAGCGGTTGGATTACTCGCAATGGAATCATTTACGAATCGGATTCCATTTCTTTCCACAAAAAGTTCCATTCGATGTTCGAGTCCTTGGAATTCTTTTGCTGTTTTTTCCAGCAGTTCCAAAGGAATCTTCAAAATATCACACAATGTGCGCATCGTTCCCAGATTTTGTAGAAAGTGGTGCGCTCGGAAGACGGAATCTTCACCAAACAATTCTTCACTCAATTCTCTAGAGAGAATAAATCGTCCAATTCCTCGAGAGAATTCAAGTAATTTCCCAGATACATCAGGAACAATGAGAAAATCTTCTTTCCCCTGATACCGAAAGATATTCGACTTTGCGAGAAAATATTCTTCCACCGTTCCGTGTCGTTCCAAATGATCTCCGAAGAGATTGAGAAAAATCGCAATGTGAGGCGATTCTTGCAGGTGTTCGAGTTGGAAACTGGAAATTTCAAACACAATAAAATCCACAGTTCCTCTTTGTAGATCATCCAATAAGTCCAATGGAGGAACTCCAAAGTTCCCAGCAATCTTCACCTTTTTTCCTGCATTTGTGAGGAGATCTTTGCAAAATTGTGTTGTTGTTGATTTTCCTTTTGTCCCCGTAATACCGATGATTTTTATTCGCTCTTCTTCGGTCAAATTTCCAAAGAAGAGTTCCGTCTGACTCGTTATTTTTTCAATTCCCACCCCAGTGATTTTTTCTCGAGGAATCCCTGGACTGCGGATGATCACATCAAAATCTTCAAATTCTGGATGTTTATCCCACGCATCATCACGCAAACGTATAGAGCTATCGGGGAAACGACATTTGAGGAAATTTTCTGTTGATTTTCCTTCCACGCCATAGCCGTAGATGAGAATATTTTTTGCTTGTTGGAGGGTTCCAAATTTCATCAAGAGAAGTCTCTGAGCATATATTCAAAATATTGAGGAATGAGATTTGCATGCCATTCGTGTTCGTTGTAATCTGAAATTTCAGTGGTGAATTTTTCTAATTCCGGCCAATGTCCGGTTTCTTTTGCGAGTTGCAATGCCCGTTTTACTTCTTCTATTTCTCCCACACATTCAAAAGGTTTACTTTCGGTTTGTCCGAGGAGTTCAGAAAACGTTGGGTAGAGTGATTCATCAGCAAAGAGGTTGCCTCCGAATATCTCAATGAGTTTCTCTCGTTCTACAAAGGGAGCGAAGAGAATAAATACAAAAGTACATTTTGGGCATTTTTTGCACCAACGCCATTGGTTTACTCCATCGGTGATACGGAAATTTGTATTACAACTTGAGAAATCTTTCTCATATTTTTCCAAAAAGTTTTTGCAAAACAGTTCCGCAATATTGATTTCCGACAACGGACGAAGAAAAGAAAAATAATTCACATCAGAGGAAATATGTGTGTGCACATAGCTCTGAAAATCCGCTTCAAATTCCAAACTTTTGGAATACTGATGATTTACCGATACTCCATTAAATTCCAACGTCGGTTCATTTGCAGAATTTTCATTCGAAAGAATTACGTTCTTTTTTCCACGTAAAATTGCGCTCGCTACTCCTAAAAACGCCAAGATGGCAGAGATGGGAACGTGACCATTCAGCGCTCCATCGTTATTGAGCTCAAATAATTTCGGATCGATGGTTCGTCGGACTTTTAGATGTTCTTTTCCGATTTTCTCAAGCATCGGAGCAAAAAATGGGTAATCACCAACCGTCCATGTTTCAAAATCTTCGTTATTTTTCTTCAAAATTTCAGCAGTCGTAATCGAGTCTTTCCCCCCTCCAATAGGAACAAGGGAACCAGAAACATTAGGGAGCGAAATAGGTCTACTTTCTGCTTCTTCATCGAATTCAAAATTTATTTTTCCATTCGGATCGATTTCATTTCTGTAAAAGAATTCCCCCAGTCCGTAGGTATAAATTTTTTCAAAAAAGAGTTTCTGACTATCGGTGAGTCCGCCATTTTTAAATTCAATTTTCTCAGGGAGATACGCTTTGAAATACGAAATTCCACACATCACGAATATTCCAAAGAGGGCTTTATCAAGTGCGTTCGGGTTGTAATCAGTGAAATCAAAATCAAAGACAACTGTTTCCGAAAAATTCACTTTCTCGTCGAGGGAATAATTGAGGGTCAGTTTTTTTTCTTCAGGGGAGAAGTCGTAGTCTTCAAAAATAAATCGTTCATACATCAAAAATATTATCTCATGGAAGCCTGACGATACCAACTTTTCTCAAAAAAACTAGTGTCCGTGCAGATGTCCCACCAATGCGATGACGCCAACTCCTAAAATCAAAATAAAAATTTGTTGGAAAGAATGAGAGAGCTTTGTTTGTTTATGGAGTTCAGGAGAGAGATCTGCCAGTGCAATATAAATAAAACTCGCCGCAGAGAAGGCCATTACATATGGTACAAGTTCCATTGTTGATTGGAGGAATGCATATCCTAGTCCAGCTCCTACAAAAGCAGTTGCACTTGAAAGGAGGTTGAGAATAAAGGCTTTTCGTTTGGAATATCCACTGTGGAGAAAAATACCAAAATCACCAATTTCTTGAGGAATCTCATGAAGGATGACGGCCAATGCCACCATAATTCCAGTTGGTATTGATACCAAGAAAGCTCCTGCAATTATTACTCCGTCAATAAAATTATGAAGTGCATCTCCGACAAAAATCATTTTACCAAGACTATCGTCATGTGAGGGGCATTCCACATTATGACAACGGTGCACACGGACAAGTTTCTCAAGGAAAAAGAAAAATAATATCCCCCCGAGCACAGTCGGAAGTATTTTTTCAGGAGATAAAAGTTCCAAACTTTTTGGAATAAGCCCCAAAAAAGCACCTCCTAATAATGTTCCTGTTGCGAAAGTTATAAGGATTGGTACGAGTTTTTTTTGTGTGTTTCCTTTAAATAATAGAAAGAGAGAAGCGATCAGAACTGATCCGATACTTCCCAAAAACGTAAACAGCAAAATATAGGTGAGTGTCATTGTGCGATGATTGTAGTAGGTTTTTGTGGAGGGGCAAGATGTGAATTAATCCTAAATTTCTTATTTGGAGTTCGTACAATCATTCTCTATAATTTTGCATACATGGTACCAACTTGCACAGTTTCATTGGCTTCAAATCATTATGCGATTAATCCAGTAAAAACAAGGGGTTGGATTGGAAAAGGTTTTGTAGATGAAAAAATAACACCTCTTGGATTCCAGGACTTTCTTGCTAATCATTTTGCTCCGAACACAAAACCGTTTGTGAAATGGGTTGGAGGAAAGCGCCAATTATTAAAACAATTCCGAGACTTTTATCCGAAGGACTTTGATCCGACAGTTAGTACCTATTTTGAACCTTTTGTGGGAGGAGGGGCTGTATTTTTTGATCTCCAACCGGAAAAGGCTTTTATTTCTGATTGGAATCAAGAATTAATCACAGCCTATCAAGTTATTCGAGATGATGTAGAAGGATTGATGACGGAATTGAAAACATACCCATACGAAAAAGAATTCTTCTTGAAAATTCGTGCTCGAAATCCTTTGAAATTAATGCCACTTCATGTGGCAGCACGATTTATTTATCTCAACAGAACCTGTTTCAACGGAATGTATCGAGTAAATAAAAGCGGAGGATTTAATGTTCCCTTTGGAAAATATACCAATCCAAAAATTTGTGATGAGGAAAATTTACGAAATGTAAGTCAATTATTGCAGACAGTTGATATCGCTCATCGTGATTACAAAAAAGTTCTTGAGGATGCGAAAGCTGGGGATTTTATTTATTTCGATCCGCCTTATTATCCGGTAAATAGAACATCTAATTTCACTAGTTATACAGCGGAGGGGTTTCTTAAAAAGGAACAAACAGAACTTCGGGATTTATTTAATGCACTCCACAAAAAAGGATGTTTCGTAATGCTTTCAAATTCAGATACTCCGTTTATTCGAGAAATTTATTCTGAGCTTGGAAAAGAAATAAAAATCTACACAGTTTCGGCGGGGAGGATGATTAATTCAAATGCTTCTAAACGGGGAAAGGTGTTGGAGGTGGTGGTTGCTAATTACTAGAAAAACAATTTTTAAATATTAAAAAATGAAATTAGGAGGTATCGGTGGCGGCAATACTCAAACAGGAATTAGATTTGAGGAAAAAACAGATTTATTAGTTTATCTTGATACCAAGGTTGATGGATATACTGTTGAAAAAGTGGAAATAGGACATGATATTTTTTATGAAGGGAAATTAGTGGCTCAATCTTTTCGCAAACATGAACTTTATAAATATTTAAAAAGTAAGGATATTGATTATAGACAATTCCTTTCTAAAAAATTACTTCCAGATGATGCAATTTACGTAATCAAAGAAAACACGCTTTATATCATTGAAGTAAAATATCAACAGGTTGGAGGGTCTGTAGATGAGAAATTGCAAACCTGTGATTTTAAATTAAAACAATACAAAAAGTTATTTTCGCCTTTAAATTTAGAAGTGGAGTATATTTATGTTTTGAGTGGCTGGTTTAGGAATTCTGGATATAAAGATTCTCTTGATTATATTATCAGTGTGAATTGTCATTATTATTTTGAATATCTTCCTTTGTATAAAATAGGCTTACCAGTCCCTAAGAAGTGATGAAGAACCTCAATCCAGAAAACTTTGAACAAGAATGCACGACGGTTTGGTCTTTTCCTCGTCGTGGAAACTGGGCAACGCATAAATCTGACTGGAGAGGGAACTGGGCTCCAGAGATTGCAAGAAATCTTATGGTGCGATATTCACAGGAAGGTGATTTGGTTTTGGATTGTATGGTTGGAGGAGGAACGACAGCAATTGAGGCAAAACTTTTGAACAGAAACTTCGTCGGAACAGACGTGAATCCAAAGGCAATAGAACGTACAAAGAAAAGCCTTGAATTTGAAGTAGAGAATGAAGCGTCTTCTGTCATCAAAAAAGCTGATGCACGGGATTTGAAGTTTATAAAAGATGAAAGTATTGATTTGGTACTTACTCATCCGCCTTATGTCGATATCATCAAATATAGTGAGGGAAAAATAAAAGAAGATTTATCAGAAATTCACGATATTGATGCATTTTGTGATGAAATTGAAATTGTCGCCCAAGAAATGTTTCGAGTTCTTAAAAAAGGAAAATGTTGTGCAATTTTAATGGGGGATACTCGACGAAAAAAGATGTATCAACCTTTAGCATTCAAAACGATGGAACGCTTTTTGAAAGTGGGATTTGAACTGAAAGAAGACATCATCAAACAACAACACAATTGCAAAGCGACGGGGTTTTGGGCACAGCGCTCAAAGGATTTTAATTTTTTGTTGATTATGCACGAACATTTGTTTGTTTTTCAAAAAAATTAATTCAAACAAAAATCTCTTTTCGAAAGAATTGGACAAGGCATGTCCCCAGAATCTTGTGCAAATTTCTTTTCACAAACTCGACTGTAAATTCGGTCATTTCCATTTTCATCTCTTCGTACGTAGAAACTGAGTCGTTCATGCACTCGTTTATCCTTTCGGTCATCGTTATAGTGGTATGAATATTTCACACACACAACATCACTGTGGAATTCATCTATTTCTTCAGGGATCCAGAAGTTCCAGTTTTCATATCCGTTCGACATCTTGTTGTATTCGTCAGAGATACGACTCACAGCATACGGACTTTCAGGATTACATTTTGCTGGATCAAGTAAACGACAAGCGTTTTCAAAATCCTGTTTATTGTATGCAGAGAAATAGGCTTTTACCGTTCCAAGTGCATCATTTGCTTTTCCAACATATTGCGCTGGAGAATGCACGGGTGCGGTTGGCAAAGCTTCGCCGACTTCAATTCGTGGAGCAGAAGAATGAAACACATATTCTTCTCCATAGTCAGGCAATACCTGAGACGAGAGAAAGAGTGCAGTGCTTGCAACAGCAAGAATAACGAGGGTGTTTGTCCCCCAAAAGATAAGTTCTTTCTTATGTGCAGAAAGAATGTTGGTAATGGTTTTTAGAATTGTTTTCATAAGAAAAAGTTAACCCTTCTCCTAAGTATACCACAAATAGATTGAAAAAGCAAGGGGTGAAATCAATGAATAATGAAGAATTAAGAATGAATAATAAAAGTCATCCCAAACTTGTTTTGGGATCCATTATCAACCGCAAAGAAAGAATGATTCTTATTCCAATCCAATGAGCGATTTAAAATGCGCTTCATCTTTGATCCTTGTGTAGTTCTCAGGTGTGTCACATTGCTCCAGAGAGAGAGGAAAGGGAAGTCCTTTGTGGAGAACTATTTGAGAATAAAAAATATTAATGGCTTGGGAATTATTGAGTCCCAATTTTTCCAAAACCAATTCTGCAGATTCTTTCAAATCTGGTGCAATTCGTGCGCGAACGGTTGAGGTTTTTGTAGTCATTATTTTTATCCTGATAAAACTGTAGCACAAATGGGCTACAAAAGCAATGTTTTTTTATCAAAAAAGAAGAGCGATTTTATAATAAAGGCTCTTTGAAGAACGACAATGAAGCAATTTCATTTCTTTTTCACTTTTTTAAAATGGAGTCGCGATATAGGAAATGGCATGTACCTGAATTTCATCATCGGTGATAGGGAAAATTCCACTGAGGAATCGTTGGGGAACATCATGTACCATCACTTGCATTTGAAGTTCGGAAACCCCTTCGTATTCGTAGGGAAAGGTAACAAGTATATTGTCATTGGCAACAATTAACTGGGGATCGTACGCGATTAAAAATGCAATACTGGCATCAGAAACATTCTCTTGAACAGTTGGAGAACTGACCAAATCAACAACTTCTCTGCTCGTAAGAAAATCAAACATATCTTCAGAGTTGCAGATTGGGGGTGGTTCTTCGATTCCGCACAGTGCTGATTTATTTTGCTCCGCCTTTACTTCCATTGCGTCTACAAATTTCAGAATCCCCGCATTTGCACTTTGTTTCGCCAATGGTTGAAGTTCTCCATGACGGAGATAAAAACTGCCAACATCAAGAATAATCGCGCCCACAAGAAAGAGAACCATCAAAAGAATGGCTACAAACGGGAGTACGAATCCATCTTCATTTCGCACTATTCGCATGTGTAGGGAGGAGTGAGATTTGTACACAATATTTTCGCAGAGCTCGTCGTTTGATTATCATTTACCGCCACATCCAAAAATGGGATCGTGAGAAAAAACGGCTTTTGCATGGAGACTGTCAGGATATCTTTGTATTTTCGATTGGTATTGAGAATAACGTTTCCAGTTTCTCCATCACGACTTTCAATTTGAAATGTGATGTCATTTCCATCATAAAATTCTTCAATCGCACCACTAATTTTTAAATCATTATTAGAAAGAGACCCGACTTGTACAGCGTAATTGGTCACATATAAAAGCTTTTGTTTGTCCGCAATAGCGAGTCCCAATTGTAAAAACCCAAAAACAATAAGAAAAAGAAGGGGGAGAAGAAGTGCTGTTTCCCCCAAAGCCTGACCGAGTTGGTCATGCCAGATTTTTTTCATTTTTTTAAAGGAAAGATATGAATAGTGTCTTTTGGTTGAATATCATCAGGAAAGCAATCATCTGAAAATTCCAAAACACTCACCGCTTGTTTGCAGGTTTTTGTTTTCCACGGATGGACATGACGATCAATGCGAACAACCTGAGAAAAAGGATCGAGCCAGACAAGAGAAAGCGGGGTGCGGAGAAAAAATGTGTGAACCCCCCAACATTGAGGGATCAGTAGTGGTCGAAAGGGAGGTTTTTTTCCCATAAGCCCCAAAGTTCTTTCTATCCAATGAGTCGCGACAGAACACGGAATATGATGATACAGATTAGACGGCATCAATAACACTTTGGAATACGGCCTGAATATCATTTCCGAGGAGTGTAACTGTGCCAATTACGACTACAGCAATAACTGCCAAAATGAGGGCATATTCGGTCATTGTTTGACCGGAATTGTTAGTGAACATTCTGATGAAAGATTTTTTCATGAAAAGGGGGGTTAAGAATTACTGAGAAGATGGCACAGCTTTTTTGGCAATTCCACTATTTTGATGAAATGGAGCGATGAGGGTTTCTGCTTTCTGAATTCATCCTTTTTTCTTGAGAAACACAGAAATTAGAATCTATGACAACAATTTATATGTTTTCAAACAAGAGAAGTGAACTCTCAATTGTGAAATTTATGTGAAGAAATGAGCCCTTTTTAACCTTCATGACTTCCCAAGTTTTAAAATTTCGGGATACTGATGGTATGAATATTGATGGACTGGAACTGGCAATTCTTTTGGTCGCAGGAGTGGGTGCCGTATGGGATATACGCACATACACCATTCCAAATTGGCTTACCATGTCGGCCCTGTTAGGGGTGATATTCTTTGGATATTTTTTTACAGACGACGAGAGAACCGTGTATGTATTGACACTGATCTTGGCGAGTATTCTTTTGTGGGGATCGTTCTTCCTGAAGTTGTTGGGAGGAGGCGATATAAAAATGCTCCTTGTTATGGCGATATCGACCTCCATTCCGGAGTTTGCTCAAATCTTATTTTTTGTAGCGATTGCGGGTGGACTTCAAGCTCTTACGAGCGGTTTGTATTTTAAATGGAAAAAAGTTCCCAAGCCTTTCAAAGTACCGATTCCTTATGGAGTTGCGATATTTCTGGGGTACGGGGTGTATGTTTTATTGTGAGAGCGTTTGAAATTTGGGACAGATAAAAATGTAAAATGTTAAATGCAAAAGGTTAAAATAAATCTTAAGTTTCAATCCCCATTTTCAGGAGGACATGTTTTAAAATTTAGATTTTGAAATTTTTTTTACATTTAACCTTTAAAATTGTGAGTTCACTGTTTGTTTCCTACCAAGATGCTCCCACTTTCGAAAGGAAATTTCTCGATGGTGATTTTTAAATCCTGTAATTCGGGGAAATAATTTCGGACTGCTTGAAATAAATCGTGGTGGAGTTTTTCCAACAACGAGAACGATTTATCTTGAAGAAAGGGTTTCACAAACTCTCGGACGACGAAGTAATCAGTGGTATCAGCAAGATTATCGGATTGCTCTGCCTTCACGGTGTCAGCGTTCCAGAAGAGAGAAACAAGAATTCGCTGAGGTGTTGCTCGTTCTTCTGGAGTTATCCCGAGAGAGAGTAAAATTTCGATGTCTCGAATTTCAAATTTCATCGCTTTGAGTGTACACTTCTCGTGATGACAGGAAAAATTATTTTTATATCGGGACCTTCGGGTGTAGGGAAAGGAACGCTCATTGATCAGTTGCGTGATAAGCACCCTAAATGGTTGTTTCCACCGAGTTGTACGACACGTGCACCGCGTCCAGGAGAGATTGATGGAGAGACGTATTTCTTTATTTCTCAGGAGCAATTTCGACAAAAAATAAGCGAAGGGGAATTCCTCGAACATGCGATTGTGCACGGAGGAGAATCCTATGGAACACTGCGACAACCATTGCTCGATGGAGTAGAGAAAGGAAAAACTGTAGTACGGGAATTTGATGTGCAGGGATTTTCACAAGCACGTGAGACTTTGCCCAAAGAACTGTATATTTCCATATTCCTCAAACCAGGGGACGGAATTGAAACACTCATCCAACGAATACGCGACAGAGCCCCGATTGCAGACATTGAATTAGCAAAACGAATCGAATCGATGAAAAAAGAATTGGCACAAGAAAAATACTATGATTATACTGTGGTGTCGGAGCATGGTGAGATAGATAAAATGGCTCAGGAAGCAGAGGAGATCATTCTGTCACAAACCACTCCGGGTTCTTAACATCCCTTGTGATGACCAAGGAAAAACAGATCGGAGACCGAGGTGAAGAAATCGCCCGGGAGTTTTTGGAACGCAAAGGATTTGAATTTTTGCAAAAAAATTATCACGCTCAAGGGGGAGAATTAGATATTATTCTTAAAGATCCGCAGAACGATGAATATGTGTTTGTGGAAGTGAAAACGAGAACCAATGAGGCATTTGGTTACGGGGAAGAATCCATTACGCAGAGGAAATTTGAAAAGATTCTGACCGCCATTGAAGCTTTTTTTCTCAAAGAAATGTGTGTCGAAGAATTGCCGTTCTTCCGTGTGGATGCGGTTATTGTGCATTTAAAAAAAGACGGAACGTACTGCGAGCATATCGAAGATATTGGGATGGAGGATTTTTCAGGGAGCGGGGGGTTGTAATTTTCAATTGCCAATTTTCAATTGAAAAGTCAGAGAGTTAGAGTTTAGAACCGAAAAGTCGACAAATTTGGAAGTTTTAAAATCGACAATTGAAAATGGAAAATTGAAAATTCTATAAATTCTTCTTCAAATTCTCTAACTGTTTTTTATTCAGTACAGTAAGTAAATCCTTATCACTCATCTTTTTGATTTCTCCCACAGACCTAAACGTTTGCAATAGTTTCTTTTTTGTTAATCCTCCAATGAGCGGAATATCATCAAGAACAGACTTAATGGCTTTTTTATCTCTAACAGAACGATGAAATGAAATTGCAAATCGATGCGCTTCGTCTCGAATTCGTTGCAACAATTTCAACGCTGGATCATCAAAGGGAAGTTCGATGGGTTCTTTTTTATTGGGCAGAAAAATTTCTTCTTCTCGTTTTGCCAACGCAATAATTTGTTTCGTTGGTCGGAAGTTTTTTGGAAAAGATTTCGCTTTCGAAAATCTCGTTACTGCCTTCATCACGCTTGAGAGCTGTCCTTTTCCGCCATCAATCACGATAAGATCGGGGAATTTCTCTGCGAACTTTTTGTCATCTTTTCGTGCGAATCGACGAGCAAGAATCTCGTTCATAGCCGCAAAATCATCTATTTGTCCATCGAGTAATGTTTTGACGGTGAATCGTCGGTATTCTGATTTCTTGGGTTCTCCGTTGATGAAAACTACTTGGCTCGCAACCGTTGAAGTTCCGCCCAAATGCGAAATATCAAAGCATTCCATACGACGGGGAACCTCTTTCAGATTCAACGTTTCTGCGAGTCGAGGGAGGGCTTTTGCAAAATTCTGAGCGTGAGATTCTTCCTTTATTAATTTTCGTTCAGTAAAAAGTTTTGCATTTTTTCCGGTCATATCGAGAACGATTTTCTTCTCTCCGCGTTGGGGAATGAGAATGGTCATTTTTTCATTATTTCCGAAATGTTCAGACAAAAATTGAGCTGTTTTTTCGGCATCGTCCAATTGGACGGGAACAAAAATTTCAGACGGCATTTCTTGTACTTTTTCATAAAACTGAAGAAGGAAAGACTCCAAAATTTCTTGATCAGAAATGAATTCTTCAGCGCGAAAACTGAACTCATTTTGATCCAATAGTTTCCCTCGTCGAAAAGCAATACGCACGATATAGACGGCGTTCTCGTGCCTGACGAAATGTACGAAATCGCGATTAATATCGTCATCAAACTGAACGGTTTGCTTCCGTGTAGACGCTTCAATCGATTGAATGGTATCTCGTGTTTTTGCGGCCGCTTCAAAGTTTTTTTCCACAGCAAACTTCTTCATTTTTTCCGTCAAAATTTTCAAAACTTCGCCCGTTTGTCCGCGAAGAAATTGCGTCATCATTTTTACGTTTTTGTTGTACGATTCTTGGTCATTCTCCAGTCCTCCGGTGATAACAAGGGGATAATAATCGAGCGACGACTTGGTCATCTTTATTCGAAAGAACTTCTGACAAAATCGAACGGTTTCTCGGAATTCTTTCGTTGAAGTTTTGGGTCCGATGTAGGTACTTCCATCTCGAACTAGCCGACGAGTGATCTCCATTTTCGGAAAATCTTCATTCGTTATTTGCAAATATACGAAATTTTTATCGTCTTTGAGTCGAACATTAAACCGCGGTTGGAATTCTTTAATCAGATTGTTCTCCAAAATCAGAGCCTCCATATCTGATCCCACCGTACGCGTTTCAATCTTCGCGATTTTTGACGTCATCAACTCTATACGAGGGGAAGTTGGCTTTTTTCCAAAGTAGCTCGATACGCGTTTTCGTAAATGCTTTGCTTTTCCGACGTACAAGAGTTGCTCATTTTTATCCCAAAATAAATAACAACCAGGATCGGTTGGAATCTTTGCAGATCGAAACGAAAACTTTTTTTCTTTTGTTTTCACGGAAGGAGTTTACTTTTTTAGTGAAAAAATTAAAATTACATCGTGAATAAAATTATGAAAGCTTTCAAAAAGGCGCCTCAAAACTCAAAGGATATAGAAGTGGCTCAAAAAGAGTTTCACAAACTGAAGCAGGTTCTCGATGGAGCTGGATTCTCAGACTTCGTCAGATATCTTCGTTCTCCATGGCGTATCATGTGGATTAATTTCTGGGCAGGAGTGTTCCGAGGGCTTGGGATCTTGATAGGAATGACCGTGGTAGTGGCTCTCTTGGTATGGTTTTTGACAAAGATGGTAGATTTCCCACTCATTGGGCAATACTTCGAAGAAGTGCTTGATGCGATTAAACTCTATACACCGCAAAACGGTATTCGATGATTATAAAATTTCTGATTTCTTTTGTTTCCATATTGTCACAACTTTTGTTTTGGGCAGTATTTATAAGTGTTGTGTTGTCATGGTTTTCAGAAAAGAAAAGCAAACTTGGAATGATGCTTGATCAGATTGTTGTTCCACTCCTTCGTCCTTTTCGCTGGGCGCGGATTGGGATGTTCGATTTTTCACCGATTCTTCTCATTATCCTTCTTGCCGTTGTGAGAAATATATCGGTCGAGTTGCTGTTGAAGTTGATGTAACAGAATTTTCGATTGCCAATTGTCAATTTTCCATTTTTTTATTGTCATTTCGACCGAAGTGGAGAAATCGTTTTATTTTATCTTGTGCCAAGGAAGGGATTCCTTGGCTACGCTCGGAATGATAAGGAGAGGTTAGATTACCAATCGAGGATTTGCATCTATAAACTGTATTTTTGCGATCTCTGGATTTTTCTCATACAAAAAATACGCGACACTTCCAATCATTGCCGCGTTATCGGTGGAATATTCAAATTTATTTGTTGTGAAAAATTTCTTTTCCCATTCATTACATACTTGTTTCAGCGCTTCCCGAAGTTGTTTATTCGCCGACACGCCTCCCACGAAGTGAAACGATTTCACCTCAGGATGTTTCTCAAACGCTCGTTCAAGTTTCTTCACACAGGTTTTTACAACTGTTTCTTGGAAACTCGCACAAACATTTGCGATAAACGTTTCGTCAGTTGGATCTTCGCACGCTTCAATGGTTCTATAAATGGCTGCCTTGAGTCCAGAGAAAGAAAAATTTAGAGAATCGGGTTCGAGCATAATCACTGGAAAAGCAAACGTGGTTGGATCACCCGTTTCCGCTAACTCAGAAACAATCGGTCCTCCTGGGTATCCGAGTCCGAGCATCTTGGCACACTTATCAAATGCCTCGCCCAAAGCATCATCAATAGTCTGTCCGACCTTTTGGACATCTGTGAAATTTTCACAAATATAAAAATCAGAGTGTCCCCCTGACGCGGTAAAGGTAAGTGCTGGAAACTCAAAATCTTTCACTTCACGATCGAGCGCGACTGACGCCATGTGTCCAAGAATATGATGGACAGGGATGAGGGGTTTATTCTTCATCAACGACAAGAAACTCGTTGCGGTCGTTCCTGTTAATAACGAAGTTTGTAATCCAGGTCCTTGCGTTACGGCAATCGCATCGATATCTTCAATGGTTACATTCGCTTCATTCAAACATTGTTTGAGTACGGCTCTCCAGTTCTCCGCATGCAGTCGGGCAGCGATTTCAGGAACCACTCCTCCGTACTCGTGATGCTCGGTTTGCGTTTGTCTGACATTCGCGAGTACTTTCACACCATCCTCCACTACCGCCACGGCGGTATCATCACAAGAGGTTTCAAAGGCGAGGATTTTCATCGGTGTGGAACATAAAAAAGAAACCCTATTTATGCAAGTATAATACAAGCATAAATAGGGCATTCAATAATAGAAGCGTCTTATCCTTCTGGCATGACATTTTTTTCTGGTTTTATGACATTGGGGGAGAATAAGGACCCAATTGCATATCCGAGGCCATCAGGAGAATCAGGGGCAAATGGACCTCCTGGTCCAAATAGAGTCATTCCAATTCCATTTCCCAAAGCTTCTGCAAGGTTTCCCAATATTCCGGGAAGAACTCTTCCAAGCCAGTAAGAAAAAACAAATATCGTCACAATTCCGACGACAATGAATCCCCACCACCATTCTGTGAGGAGAACGGGGATACTCAGGACGGTTAAAGTTGCAAGAAAATAGATTTTTTTTCCAGACAAAAGAAGGGGAAAATGATACGAACAATCGTCTGTTGATTAATAAATTTTTCATACTACAAAATTTTATGGTTAATAATCAGGTTATTTGTGAAAGAACGATGCTTCTAGAGGGCTTTCCATTCGAAGGAAAGTGACTCCTAGGGGAATAACTTCGTTCAGAATGAGAAAAACTCTCACTCTGCTTATACATTAAATAATTATCAATTTTAAGAATAAAAAGAACTGGGTTCCCGTTTGCACGGGGATGACAGAACATAATAACTGGTAAATAGTAAGCCACCGGCTCTGCCGGTGGAATCCTCAAGGTTTAACTGTTCCGGCAATAAGAGTACAAAGAAGCGGGAATTCGCTATTTTGTAGTTCTTTAATAATCCGCTAGAAATTCCCCGTCCCGTCAGGGCGAGGGATGGAAAAAATCCTAATGAAGTTTTGTTATCCAAAACAAAATTAGGACAAGCTTCGCTTGAATTCAGTTGAAATGCCCTGTGGCGTAAGCCCAGGGATATTTACTAATCTACTAGAAATTTCCCGTCCCGTTAGGGCGGGGATTTTTATTAAATAAAAAAATGGAAAAAATAAGTCACGTAATATGGAAATGTGATTACCACATAGTAATTGTGCCGAAATATCGAAAAAAAATTTTGTATGGACAAGTACAAAAAAGATTAGGAGAAATTTTACGAGAATTGGCGGGACAAAAGAGTGTAAAAATTGAAGAGGGATCAGTTTGTGTTGACTATGTCCACATGTTGCTTTCGATCCCGTCAAAGCTGAGCGTAGCAGAAGTGATGGGCTTCATGAAAGGGGAAAGCGCAATTCGACTACATAATGAGTTTAGGGAAAAACGAACGATAAGTCAAAAAAGTTTTTGGAGTCGAGGATATTTTGTTCGAACGAGTGGTTTAGATAAGGAACGAATAAAAAAGTACATTCGGAATCAATGGTAAAAAGATCGTCGAGGAGATGGTGATCAATTAGATTTTATTTGGTAGGTTGGTGACCTTCTAGGCGGATTCCCATTAAGACTACCGGTTTTACCGGTGGATACTTACTCTTGACGAATCTTTCTCAACACGTACCTTTAAAGCGATTTTTTAACCCTCAAAAAATGAAAATTTTATGGTCGTCTTTAAACAAATTTGTTCTCAAACATTTCCTCGTTATCATCGTCGTTCTTTGCGCTGGATGGTGGCTTTTTGGAAATAATAACGTGCATCATTTCGCCACTTCATATGATCGTGGAGGTATGATGGAAGAAAGCATGACCATGGATATGGATATGGCACGTGCCCCAAAAATGATGATGGCAGGTCGAAGTGGTGGTGGATATTTCGCAGAAACAAATAACGGATACGTTCCAAATGCCGAAGATCGAAAAATTATTAAAAACGGAAGTATTTCTGTTGAAGTAGCCGATACTGAAAAAGCTCGAGGCGAAGCAGAAGCACAAATCGCTACGCTCAAAGGAGAAATTACAAACATGAATTCTTGGGAAGTTCGCCCTGGTGTTTTATCTTACAACTTCACGGTTCGCGTTCCTTTTGACAAGCTCGATGAAGCGATGGAAAAACTTGCTTTCCTCGGAGTGAAGAAATCTGAAAACATTTCTACAAACGATATTACAGCTCAGTACTCAGATACTGAGAATCAATTGAAGAATTTAAAATCTCGACGAGATCGACTCAGAGAATTGATGGATCGAGAAACAAAAGATCTTGGCGATGTACTCGCTGTTGATCGAGAACTTTCAAGTGTACAGAACCAGATTGAGAACCTTGAACGAATGCAATCACGACGAGACGTAAACGTGAGTCATTCAACACTCAATCTCTCTCTCATGCCAGAAACACAAATCGGAGATATCTCTGATCCACACTGGACATTCACAAAATCATGGAGAATGGCAATCAATGATTTAATCGGAAGCGCACACGATCTTGCTGACAAACTCATTAAGGTTATTGCTTACATCCCACTTTGGGTGCCAGCATTGATCGTTCTTTGGATTTTGAAAGTAAAATTTGTTGATAAAAAGAAAGCCACAAAAAAGAAAAAATAATGAAAAAATTAATTTTAAAAATTGTTGTTGCCTTCGCTGCCATCGCAGGATTGGTGGTGGCGTGGGCGGCACTTACTCCACATGGAGCATTGAGCCTGTAATATTTTTTGAATTGTCATCCTGAATTTATTTCAGGATCAAGCGTCCCAAAATTATTGTTTGTAAGAGTGTAGCAAGTTCTGAAACAAAAGGTCTGATTCCGGAACAAGCCCGGAATGACAAAAGAAGGGGAACTCTTTAACTTTAACTACTCAATAAAAGCTATAAACTGTTAACTGTCTCATGATTCCTCAACAAATCGATAAATGGATTACGTCGGAAGTATTCCCTCAACGGGTGCTTCTTTCTGGTGGTCCCGAAGCCCTTGATATTGCGCTCGAAACAGCGAGTCAATTGCAAGGAGCGAGTCGTGAGAAAATCGAGAAAGGAATTCATCTCGACACATTAGTGTTTAAGGATAAAGGAAAAAGTTTCAAAATTGATTGGTCTGATCGTGCCAAAAAAGATGATCAAGGAGAATATGAAAATGCCTTTGGCATGATTCGTTGGGCACACCAAAAACCAAACGAAGGGAAGTACAGAATCATTATTTTGGAGAACTTTGAGCGCGTGTCACGAGATGCTCCGCACGCATTGTTGAAGCTGATTGAGGAACCGCCGGCAAGTGCTGTTTTTCTCTTTACGACAAAGAATCATCATCAACTTCTCGACACGATTATCTCTCGAATGACGGTTATTAGACTCCCAAAAGAAGAAATTGATTTTGAAATTTCAGAAGAGATTCAGTCTTTCTTTAATAGTAAAAATCTCATTGGAAAGTTTCAGACCATCGATGCGCTAGATAAACAATCCAAGGACAATAAAAACAAGAAGATTGATCGATCGGTGTTCTTTGATTTTTTAGAAAATTGCATCCTTCATGCTCGATTTTTTGAACAATATAGAAAATTTCTTCCGATCCTTTTTGAGACCCATCAAGCCGTTTCCAAAAACCAGAATACCCGATTCACTCTGGAGCGATTGGCAGTGAAGATTACGGGATAGTTCATAGTTTAGAGTTAACAGTTCATAGTTTTTAGAATTTGGAGTTTTTTATTTTTCATTCGAAAATCGAAAATTGACAATTGAAAATCTCTCTCTTTCCAGTATATTGAATCTGCTTTTATTATTCATTCTTCATTACTCATTATTCATTAAATTATGTCCCTCTCACCCCTCGACGACCGGTACAGTGAAAAAGTAAAAGAACTTGAACCGATTTTTTCGGAATTCGGACTCGCTCGAAACAGAACCATCGTTGAAATTGAATGGTTATACTTTTTAGCAGAGAAAGATCTCGCACCAAAAGTACCTGCAAAATTACGAAAACTTGGAGAAAACTTTGGACCAAAAGAATTCAAAGCGATTAAAGACATTGAGAAAAAAACAAACCACGATGTAAAAGCTGTGGAAATGTTTTTAAGAAAGTATACTGACAAGAAACACTGGCCGTGGTTGCATTTTGCATGCACGTCAGAAGATATCAACAACACTGCCTACGCTCTCATGCTGAGGGAAGGAATGACCGTTGTACTCGATACCGTGGGACTCGTACTCGATGACTTGTATGGAAAAACACGAGAATGGAAAGGAACGCCGATTCTCTGCCGAACACACGGACAGACGGCAACACCTTCAACAATGGGAAAAGAAATGAGTGTGTTTCTCTTTGGGCTCACGCAGAGTTTCCAGACATTGGCGCAAATGCCCGTCTTCGCGAAATTCAACGGAGCTACTGGAACCTATGCCGCGCACGTAGCAGCATTCCCGAAGGTAGATTGGATTAAATTCTCTCAAGAATTCGTGGAAGAAAAACTCGGATGCTCATGGAATCCACTCACCACACAAATCGAATCACACGATGGACAGGTTGCACTCTTGAATGAAGTGACCCTGACCGAAAGCATTCTCATCGATCTCTGCCGAGATATTTGGGGATATGTATCGCTTGGATACTTCGGACAAAAGGTCGTGAAAGGAGAAGTCGGATCATCGACAATGCCACACAAAGTAAACCCAATTGATTTCGAGAACGCTGAAGGAAACTTCAAGATGTCTCGAGGGATCGCTCGAACGCTCGCGGACGAACTCCCCATTTCTCGGTGGCAAAGAGATCTCACCGATTCAACCTTGCAAAGAAATTTCGGACTCGTCTTTGGACATTTTCTTCTTGGATTGAAGTCACTCTTGAAAGGACTTGGAAAATTAGAACTCAAAGAAGACGTTCTGCGAGCTGATTTGGAAAGCGCTCCAGAAGTACTCACTGAAGCCGTGCAAACGGTTCTCAGGGCACACGGAAACGCAGATGCGTACGATGAATTGAAGAAATTTTCTCGAGGAAAGAAACTCTCACTCGATGAAGTGCGGAAGTTCATTGATCAGACAACATTACCGGACAAAGAAAAGAAACGTCTGAAAAAACTCACACCAGAAACCTACACAGGACTCGCAGAAAAATTGGTCGATACTTTTTTTGAATAAACATGTTTTGGTTTTACCTCGGAATCGTGTTGGTATTTGATTTAGCAGGAGTAAGTCTCGCTAAAAAATATGCCCTCACTCAGGAGTGGCCGCTATTAGCCGTTGCAATGGCCTGTTTCGCACTGGTAATATTTTTTCTTTCAAAAATGTTTCAATACGAAAATTTTTCTATAGGAAACGCTATTTGGTATGGAACGGCAATGATTGTTGTCCCTTTGATTGGAGTTTTTTATTTTGGAGATAAACTCTCGATTCTTCAATGGATTGGAATTGCCGCTATTCTTTTCGGAATTCTTCTCATTCAGTGGCCTACAAAATGATTTTCATCGGACTCGGCTCCTCAATCGGAGATGCGGAAAAAATATTCCGGAGCGCAGAGGTGTCTTTAGAAGAAAAGAGCATTCATGTAGTGCAGAAATCGAACATCCTTCTCAATCCTCCCTACGGCGGTGTTGCGAAGAATGATTTTTCGAATGCTGTCTGGCAGATCGATACTGATTTCACGCCAGAGGAATTATTAAAGGTATTGCAAAAAGTGGAAAACGAACATGAACGCGTGCGAGAAAAACGCTGGTCCGATCGCACATTGGATCTCGATATTTTGATTTTTGATGACGAGATTGTGAAGACTGAAGATTTAACAATTCCTCATCCAGGCATTGCCAATCGATCGTTTATTCTTGGACCACTCAGCGAACTCGTTGACGAAAATTTTGAAATCCCTACATTAGGCGCACTTAGAAATTTATTTGAAAGAGAATGAAAACAGAAGACGCAATCATTGAAATACTCAAAAATATTGGAGAAGACCCAAATCGTGCAGACTTAGTAGAAACCCCAAAACGCATTGCCGAAGCCCATAAAGAGTATTTTTCTGGATACGATAAAGATGCCTCAAAGGAACTCAAGACCTTTGATGCAAATGGATATGAAGAAATGATTTTGGTAAAAGATATTCAATATTTTTCTATGTGCGAACACCATATGATTCCATTTTTTGGAAAAGCACATATCGCTTACATTCCTGATAAAAAAATCACAGGACTGTCCAAAATTCCACGAATTCTCGATATCTTTGCACATCGATTACAAAATCAAGAACGTCTCACGATGCAGGTTGCCAACACATTATTTGAAGAGTTGAAACCAAAAGGAGTGGCTGTACAACTGGACGGGAAGCACCTGTGCATGTGCGGACGAGGAGCGAAGAAAGCCGATGCACAAACGATTACTACGTGTTTCCGAGGAGAGTTCAAAACTGATCCCTCTCTCAAATCTGACTTCTTTAATCAGATTAAAACGGGGTAGCAAGGAACGATCTCTCTCCCCATCTGCAAAAAGGAAGCGAACTATGAAGGATAGATATTCTATCCCCTCTCTCTTTGCCAAGAGAAAGGGGAATATGTAGGATAAAAAATATGAAAGTAAGAGCTCTCGCCAATCAAGTAGCCAGAGAATTAAGGAAAAAACAAACAGAATCAGAAACTATTTTTTGGGAACTGGTGAGAAGAAAACAATGTGTCGGTAAAAAATTCTATCGCCAGTATCCAATTGTTTTTGAGTATGAGAAAAAAGGGAATTATAGATTTTTCATAGCAGATTTTTATTGTCGGGTAGCGAAGCTTGTTGTGGAAATTGATGGTGGTATTCATGAAACATAGAAGGATTATGATAGTTACCGAACATTTCTTATGAATCAAATGGGAATGAAGGTGATCCGATTTTCTAACAAGGAAGTATTAGAATCTCCACAAAAAGTTTTCATAAAACTGCAGAAATCTCTCACATGAAAGCCTTTCTCTTGCCTGTCCTGAACGAGGTCGAAGGAAAAAGAGAGAGGCGACGAATATCAAATAAGAAAAAATATCTTCCTCCCAGAGTCGGAGAGAGTTCGTACGCACGCATTACATTCTCTAGCACAGATTCCCCAACAAATATTCCAGTTGTCCCAAACCCTCAACCACAGTATTATCCGCTTGATGGCGGATATTTTTTTACACAATACACTCACGGGAAAGAAGGAAGAATTCAAACCCATTGAAGATGGAAAGGTGACAATTTATTCTTGTGGTCCGACGGTGTATGACTACGCGCACATTGGAAACTTCCGATCTTTCTTGTTGTCTGATTTGCTAACGAGGGTGTTTAAATACGCGGGATACGACGTCATGAAGGTGATGAACATTACCGATGTCGGACATCTCACAAACGACGATACGGCAGATGCAGGTGGAGAAGACAAGATTGCGAAGAAGGCAAAGGCAGAAAAGGTTGATCCGTTCGCGATAGCAAAACGATACGAAGAAGCGTTTTTGGAAGATGTGGATGTTTTGCGCATGGAGCCGGCTGATTCCTATCCACGAGCGACTGATCACATTGCTGAACAGATTGATCTCGCACAGAAACTCATTGATGAAGGATATGCCTACGAGGTAAATGGTTCGGTTTATTTCCGAACAACTAAATACAAGAAATACGGACAGTTATCGAAAAATAAGATCGAAGATTTGCAGACAGGAGCACGAGTGGAAGTAAATAGTGAGAAAGAAAACCCGATTGATTTTGCCTTGTGGAAAAAGGCGAACGAAAACCACCTCATGCAGTGGGACAGTCCTTGGGGAAAGGGGTTCCCGGGGTGGCACATTGAATGTTCTGCTATGAGTCGGAAAATTCTTGGCGATCATTTCGATATTCACACGGGAGGAGAAGATAATATCTTTCCCCATCACGAATGTGAAATCGCACAAAATGAATGTTCCAATGGCGGAAAGAAATCAGTGAATTATTGGCTTCATGTGAAGCACTTGTTGGTAGATGGCAAGAAGATGTCCAAATCTGCGGGGAACTTTTATACGATTCGAGATTTGTTGGAGAAGGGATGGAAAGGCGAAGAGATTCGGTTTGCCCTTCTGAAATCTCACTACAAAACTGAGTTTAGTTTCTCAGAAGACCGACTCGAAGAAAGCCGGAAAAACATTCAAAAGATTCGAGAGAGTTATAAAAAGTGTAAAAACATTACCACTGAAGGACAAAAAGCTACTGAAGGATTTATTTTTAAGGGAACACTCAACTATAAACGGATGCTCTTTGATGATTTAAATATTCCAAGCGCATTATCTTATTTCTGGGAAATTCTTGATCTGACAGTAAAAGGCTCTGAGGCAATGAATTCTGAAATCCCAAAAGAATATGCTCAATCTATTGTTTATTTCCTTGAAAATGACTTTGAACCTATTTTTGCCGTTGGACTGGAGCAAAAAAAACTTTCTGGAGAAAAAACAACAAAGATCGACGCACTCGTTGAACAACGACAAACCGCCCGCGAAGAAAAAGACTGGGCAAAGTCTGACCAGATTCGTGAGGAGCTTTTGGAAAAGTTTAATGTTGAAGTACGCGACGGTCCTGACGGACAGACATGGCATTTGAAATAAAAAAAACCCTGCAACACTAGTAGTTGCAGGGCGTATTGACTCGTTCCAAACCGTCACGTTTTTAGTGTCCCCAGAAAAGGGGCTCTCGGGTTCTTTCAAGTAAAACGAGGTTCCAACAAAGTGTCATTGGTGTGCAAGATCTTTTTTCATTGCATCCCAATGTCACAAAAAATGTTTCACCATGCGCCACTCTTTTGTGCGCACAAGTTGTTACTTATTTTTTCACAACAAGATGAAACCACTTACTGTTCCTGGGAACAGCAGTTCGATAAGCAGAGATTGTTTTCTAAAAACAACTCTATCACGAAAAGAACGGATACCTTTTATATGGAAATATTTAAAAAGTCAAATCAAAAAATCTCTTTTTTTCTTTATTTATAAGATTGAACACATTTTTTGTTCAATAATTCATTGCTCATTATTCATTTTTCATTATCATCCCCCCGATGCTCGAATTCATCGTTTTTGCACTGTTGTCACTCAATTCTCATGATATTCCAATGGGTCAAAATATTGATGTACTCCCGAATATTGAAATTTTAGAACTCGCAAAAATACCTGAAAAAGCAACAAATCGCATTGCGCCGAAACTTCTCAAAAATACACAAACGGCCGTATTGGCTATGGATTTGGGATCAGGAAAAGTACTTCTTTCTGAACGCGCACACAGGTCACAACCCATCGCTTCTGTTTCGAAGTTGATGACGGCGTTGCTGATTTTGGAAAATCACGAACTCGATGAAGTGGTAACGGTTCCGATTGAGGCAACCTTGGTGAATAGCTCCACGATTGATGTGTACGAATATGAACAATTCACTGTAGGAACACTTATCGAAGCGATTCTCATTGGTTCTGCAAATGATGCTGCTGTAACCTTGGCAGTGTTTCACTCAGGATCGGAGGCGGAATTTGTTCGAGAAATGAATGCACGTGCAAAAGAGCTCAAACTTCACTCTGCGAAGTTCTACAACTCAACGGGCTTAGATATTATGGATGAACAGCAAACAGAGGTCTGGGGGAATTCTATGTCGGCATACGACGTATTAACCTTGGCTCGAATCTTGTTGCAGAATCCATTTGTAAAAGAAGCCGTTGCGAAACCACACTTCTATGGAACGTCGGTGGATGGGAAATTCTTTCACGAGAAACCAACAACCAATAAACTCCTCAGCAGTTTCTTGAATCTGAAAGGAATGAAGACTGGATTCACTTACTTTGCAGGAGAATGTTTCGTGGCACTAGGAGAAACTAATGGGGGTGATGAGGTTCTGACCGTCATTCTCGGGTCTCAAGATAGATTTGGAGAAACCAAAAAACTCATCTCGTGGATCTACGATGCGTTTGAGTGGCGGTAAGACATTTTCGATTGCCAATTTTCGATTGCCGATTTACTTTGTTAAGAAGTGAACTACTACTCCTACAAGAATTCCTCCAAGTACAATATGAATCCAAAATTGTTTCCAAAAAAGTTTATTTCCTACTTTGCGAAAAAACTTATTGCCAGAAGCAAATGTTCTTTTTCCTTTGTCATGAATACCAATATCAAAACCTTCAAATTCGTTATTAATAAAGACGTTTTCTTCTCCTTCATTTAGTATTCCAACTGTTTTTCTCTTTTTCTTATTCATTCGAGTGGAGATAAGAATTGGTGGCGAACTTCGACAACAGTTTGAACGAATCTATCAAATAGTTCGAGGAATTCCAGTCAAACATATGAGAGGGCTTGTCCAGTGTTATTTTAGACACATGGTTCCAGCGTTACAAATCAAAGATAAAGCCCCCAACAAAATAGTCGTTTTTTATGGGGTTTAAAGTGCAAACTTTCTCTTTTAAGAGAACAAGAGGGTAGGCAATGAACCATACTGACTTACAAAAAAAACAAGAAACACTATGTTGTACCACTGCTAAATCATACAAGCTGGGAGCAGGAGTTGGGGCTTATTAGAGCCGAAGTTTGTGCAATGGCTTAACTGTAGCGACTATCAAAAAACCATGAATAATAAAAACAAGAAGAATCAAAAGAAAAACTACTTTAAAGGAAAAAATGACTTAATTGTACGCAAAAAACTTGCGAAAGCCTTTATGTTGGGGCTATCAGATGAAAATGCCTGCTATTTTGCAGATATTAGACTATATGAATTGAGAAAGTATGCAGAAAAAATCCCAGACTTTAAGGAAAGGAAAAAAGAACTACAGAATCGATTACAACTTGCAGAAAAAAAAGGCTGTGAATGGATTGCTGATTTACTAAGAAACCCCGACATTCGATCGACTTCTTATGGTGTAGAAAATATAGAACCAGAACATCTGGCAAAAGAATATCAATTAAAATTGAATGATTACATATTGAGAAAGGATGAAACAGGGGAAATCATTCTTTTGGAAGAACTCAAAGAGATTGAGAAAATCGTTTTTGAAACCAAAAGCCTAGAAACAAAGGAGCTTTTTATCCAATCTATTCCATTAAGCAGAGGACAACGAGGGTATATGCTAGAAATTGAGAAAGAATTAGAAAAGGAGTTTGACGCTCAAAGCGTAACTGAAAAAAGTTTGTGTCAGATGGCAAGTATGGCTTTTATTTCTTATTTGCACGCTAATTATGAGACAGTATGTTACAGCCATTATGAGGATCACAGGCACGACCAAGGGAAGCGTAATAGCTATCTAATAGCAATTTCTAAAGAAAAGAATAATGCGTTTAGGCAATACACAGCAATAATTCAGACGCTCAAAAACCTGAAAACTTCTCCGATTAAATTTAACATAGTGACCAAAACATTAAATATGGGACAACAGCAACAGATCAATAATACTGTTAAACAATGAATCAAAAATCAATGCCTCCAAATGATTACGGAAATTCTAATTTTTTAAGCACGTGCACAGGAGAGAATTGTTTCCTTACGGATGAATGTCAAAAGGTTGATATAAACCAGTTGATAAAAATAGCCTTATTCGAGCTTAAGAAGACCCTTGTGCAGTCGCAACTACAAACGGAGAGTGTTGGTAGCAATATAAAATTACTCACTAGCAAAACGGGATTTGGAGGGAATCGGTTATGGTTTGCTTGTCCTGTTTGCAAAAAAAGAAAGGGAGTTCTATATAAACATCCTTTGAATGAGGTTTTTGCATGTAGAGAATGTCTTAATTTAAGATACCGAGGAAGTGCGAAAAAAGGAATGGTGGAGGAGATATTTTAATATTGTAAAGTAATACTTTTAAAAACAGCAATATCCCTTTTATAGAAAGAATAAACCCTGTTTTCATGTTTTTTGCCTTAAGGTCTTGACAAATACTTACCCAAAAATCATTTCTAACAACAAAATCCTTTAGACCTTTGTGGAAGTGGATAATGAGTGTTTTTAGTGTGTTTTTTTAGGGTTGAACAAGGTCTATTGTGTTAAGTAAATATAAAGATAACTATACAATTTATAGTGAAAAAGTCAGGAGAAAGGTCTTGATCTTTTTAAAATGAATCCGTTTTTGGGAGCAGTCTAAAAAGTAAAACAATATCTACAGTTTAAAATTTACCCAAGAACTCAAATCATTCGAATTAAATTTGTAATCCTTTTGATTATTCAATTTCCATAATCCACCAGATTCAGTAATTATTCCTCCCCATAATTTGATATTTAAAGATTTATATTCAAATTTTTCAAAAATTCCTTTTTCATTGAATTTTTTAATGTATTTCTGAAGAGCCTCAGCCTTCTCTTTGGCATCTTTAGCTATCATCCCTCCTTTTGTATCAAGTAACCCAATTTTATTACCCTGTTTGATTATAAAGTCAGGATAAAACAATCTTAATTCCTCATTTGAATCCTTGTATTCAATCGCCAAGTTTTGTCGCCCATAATCTCCATTCTTAAACCACCAATCTATTTTTTCAGCATTATTCTCTACATAACGGATAAAATTCTTTTCCAGTCCGCTTGTGGCTTTTTTATGCAAAAAGAAGGGCTTAATTGCTGAAACAATTGGATACGTGCCTTTTTGAAGTTCGAATTCTTCATAATCATCTGTAAAGCGATATTCATCAGATAAGGAAAAGGTTAAAGGTTCTTTGATTTTTGCCAACTTTTCTTCTTCCTCTTTGTTTCTGATCGGTTTATATGCTTCTAATGCTTTTGCGATTATAGGACGAAGAACGCTTGAATTTTCTTTTAATAAGTCATTGCAGATAATTCCATATAAAGGCGGATTTTGAATAGAAATATGCTCTTTCAACCATACATTTAAACTTCTCTTTAATTTTGACCAAGAACGTTCTGGAACAAATTTCTTCACTTGTTCTTCCTGAATGTTGATTTCTTTAAAACAAAGCAGATTATACAGTTTTTCTGTATCGTGAAAGGATGCTTTGTGATCTAAATGTTCAGCGGATTTTTCTAACTGTGCAATAAAGTCGTCATATACTTCAACTTTTGCATCGACAATCAAATGATTTGTAATTTGTGTAGCTAAAATATCAAGTCCCTTCTCTTTTAATTTATTTTCGCCCTGCTGTCCTATTTCATTTCCAGCTATTCCAAAGGATTCGTTTGCAACCTTAATGAAAGTTTTCTGGAAAGAATCTCCTAGGTCATTATATGTTCCACGTTTAAAAAAAGTGGAAGGTAATGAAATATTCTCAAGCCCTATACGTAATTCAGATTTGTAAATTGCTGATTTATTTTCTCCTATTTTTTGCTGTTGAATTTCAATCTCCTTTTGTTCATATGAAGTATAAACATAAGCGTTGTTTAATAAAGAAGATGGATAATGATAGGCTTCGGGCATTCTTAATATACGCCCCAAAACTTGTGTTCTAAATGTAGGAGATTGAATTTCGCGAAACATTACAATAATTTGTGCTCTTGGACAATCCCAACCAGTCGCAGCAGCCTGTTTGAATATCAAATAATCAACATTTGAAGTGTTTGTAGTAATTTCAGCTAGATTTTCTTTCTTTTCAGACAACCAAATAGCAGTGTCGCCATCGCAAACTTTTTTCTTATCTAAAAATTCTTTCACAAAACTTAGTTTATTTTGCCCTTTTGCACCTGCTATTGCTGTTTCATCATTCGGAAGTTGAATTAAAACTAATGGGTTTATGTTTAGTCCAAGCTGTCTATAGTCATTTTCAATTTCTTTCTTTTTCTGTATCGCTAACTCTAAAAGTAAAGAATCTAAATCCATTTCTTTTCTTAACTCCAAAGAATCAATTTCTTCTTTTGGCATAATTTTAATTTGCTCTTTGATCAAGCCTTCTTCAACTACATCTTGATGTTTTACAGAGAT
This sequence comes from uncultured Candidatus Peribacteria bacterium, assembly GCA_964513975.1. Lineage (GTDB taxonomy): Bacteria > Patescibacteriota > Gracilibacteria > UBA4473 > UBA4473 > CAZVBV01. Next base: position 15,996 of record CAZEON010000002.1, on the reverse strand, counting down.
AAAACCGCCTTCTTGTACGCTTTTTATAATATCTTGATCAAGAGGAGTTGCCGATACACAAATTTCAATTCTCGGATCAATTATATCAATGATTTCTTGTGCTAAATCGGTGGTTTTCATTAAATGACATTCATCTACAATCAATACAATTTCACGTCCATCTGCGTGAGTTTTTTGAATAAATTCATCAAAAGTAGTATTTGCTTCTCCCTCTGTTCGTAACACACGATTGTCCTTTGCCCTTGAGACAACCTTTTGCCAGTTAATAAAAAACACTTCATTTCTTTTTAATTTCCCATTTCCTAAATCATTCAAATCCAACAGATTCAAATTTGAGACACCTGAGTTAAAATAATCAAACAGTTTTTTCTTACTTTGAAGATAGGACTCTTCATTAAACGAAACCCAAACAAAAGCCTTATCTGCTTCAAATTGCATATCCCCTGATATTCTTCGTAAGAATTCAGCAACCATAATTGTTTTTCCACTTCCTGTTGGAGACTTGAAAACCAAAGGAATTCTTCTATTTCCCAATTTCCACAAGTTATAAAAAGTTTGTTTTAATGATTGAACAGCCGATTCTTGGAAGTTTTTTAATAATCCGCTAGAAATTCCCCGTCCCGTCAGGGCGAGGGATGGAAAAAATCCTAATGAAGTTTTGTTATCCAAAACAAAATTAGGACAAGCTTCGCTTGAATTCAGTTGAAATGCCCTGTGGCGTAAGCCCAGGGATATTTACTTGCATTTTTTAAAGACCAATATTTTTGTAAACCTCTAAAATAGGTTCGGGAATATCTTCACAAACAATGTTTTTATGCTCAGGAAAAGAATTTTTATATTCTCCTTTATCCCAAGAGAAAATATAAAGTTTTACCTTTCTCTCTTTTCTCGCTGAGAGCATATCTACAAGTTCATCTAACCTCTCTGTGTTTTCACGGAAATAAATCCCTGTAACCTGATCCTTTGATTCATAGATTTGATAAAAATCATTCTTTTTAATTTCCTCAAAAGTGTTTTCTTTAAGTGCCAATATACATCCTACTTTGTGAGTTAAATTCAATTTATCTTCATCTGTGATTGATCTTTCAGATTGTTGTTTTTGTAAAAAGTCTGTTTGTAAATATTTTAAATTTCCCCCCAATCCTTCAATGCCTTCTCCTTTTTGATTTTTATACCCTTCCATTACTCTTTTTACGCGCTCAAAAGTAACATCTTCACAGATATTATTTTCATTATTTGTACATAAAATAAATTGTCTATTTCCGTCATCTTCGTTATTTAGTGCTAATGTAGCGTGTCCAGTTGTTCCTGATCCTGCGAAAAAATCTAAAATAACAGCTGATTTATTACTTCCTGCTGTAATCTGTAGAGAGTCTATTACGGCATATAATGATTTCGGATAATCAAAAGATTTATTTTTTTGTAATATTTTTTCAATCAGAATCGTTCCGTGTGAAGATGCATCATATTTTGGATCAACCCATACCGTCTTAGCCTTTCGTCCTGTTTTAATACGATCTTTTAATTTTACTATATATTTTCCTTTATTTTCAGTAATTACCAACTCTGATTTCATAGCTTTTGCCAAGGATTCCTTTCCCCAACGCCAACATCGTTCTGTTCCACTTGTATCTATTGGAAAAAGTTCAATAGATCCAGATATTTTTTCTAGGGAAGATTCCTTCGTTTGGGGATTAAAATAGAGAGGATAAAACAATTTAGGACGATCTATTCTACGAGAATTAGATCCACTTCTTCTAAACGGTAATAGTCTATATTTTGACACTTCATCCTCTAAACGAAAAGCCGCTTCTTGTTCATCAGATAAAGCTAATAAATCAACTGATGCTTGCGAAGAATCTTTTGCGTAAAAAAGCAGATATTCGTGAGAAGTAGCAAAGAATTTATCATCACTTCGTCCTCGCGGATTATGTTGAACGACAACAGTTCCTATTCTGTTTTCCTGCCCCATGATTTCATCCAATAATAATCTCATTGAATGAATTTCGTAATCATCAATAGCAAATATTAAAATACCTGATTTTTTTAATAAATTACGAGCTAAATGTAACCGTCTGTTTATAAATGAAATAAATTTACTATGTTTAAAGCGATCATCTTTTTCTACATAATCATTATTATATTTCCAACTCTTATTCCCTGTGTTGTAAGGAGGATCAATGTAGATAACATCAATGGATTCTTTATGCGTATAATTTAAAACAGAAAGAGAATGATAATTATCTCCCTCAATTAAAATATTCATCGGTTTATTTCTATCTGTTTTGATCTCTTGAAATGCTTCGCTCTCTTTCTCCTTTAAAATAGGCAAAGCATCCTTTGTCTTTTCATCAAATTCTTCTGGTTTGTCTTCCCAGACTAGACCGTATTTTTTTCTGGCTTTTAATTTTTGTATTTCCTTATTTAACTCTTTAATTTGAGCCAATAAATCTTCTTTTGGTAACTGATTTTGTGAATTCATTTAAAAAAGGGGCGACTTATCGTGCACCTTTTAGAATATCCCTTGCGGTATACCATAAAGACGAGTCAATCGCCCCATCTTTATTGGCATACAATATTTCCCTACGGGAAAATTCCACATTTGGGTATTTTATTATTCTAAAAAGTGCAGAAACAATTTAAATGATTTCTATCTTTTTACAAATTATGATAATGACTTTCTTTTAAAAACATGCTACACTACATTTGTTCTTTCGATTAACACTCGAGTTTGGACGGTTTATCCAATCCATCTTGTTTTGTTCCACTTGTGGAACTCGGTTAGAGGCTAGAGTCTGTTGAAGACCCATATGAACAAGATTGACTGAATTGTGGAAAACGATTTGGAAGATTCTTTACACCTTTTTGGTGTGTTAAGAATTTCCCATGTCGTTTTTTTTTATTTTTTCATCCCTTTTCAAAATGACAGACCAACTCACCAGCTACAATTCCCTTTTTACCACAATACAAGAACTAAAACCGTTTATTGCGTTCTGTAAATATGTTCCAGATGAAGAAGGAAAAAAAACAAACGATTTCAAAGTTTTTCTCATTAATCCAGTTGAGCGAACTTATCTACACGTACTTGTATACACAGGAATGTTTGGGAATGGACTAAGTTTTCCCCCAATAGGAATCAAAGACCGAGGACATCTCAAGCCTTTCGAGAAAATTGTTCTGGACGAAGGCAATGTTGCCACTCTTGATTATATTACGTGGTTCAAAATAAATCTCATCACACGAGAAAATAATGTTATTTCAATGGATTTTTCCTTTGGAAAAAATAGCAGTCCTAATTACGATAGAAATTTCCAATATATTTCTCAAATTCAAATGGATGGCGTTATCCTTCCTCTTGAAGAACGAAACTAATTTTTATTTTTTATCTTCTACACAAATGATTCAGCACTTTACTAATTCCACATTGATCGACGATGCTATTGATCTTATCTGCCAATATCACTCTAGACAAATCCGTAAGTTGGGGAAACACTCGTACCTAATCCACTTGTTCGACGTTGCAACGATGATTCATCGTGATTTTTTGGAAAAAGCGACACCAGAATTAATCTCAGCAGCATTGTGTCATGATCTTTTAGAAGATACAAAATGTGCAAAAGAAGAATTGGGATCTGTCTGTGGAAAAACTGTTCTCAAAATTGTCCTAGGAGTCATAGAAAATCCAGATTTTAATGATCGGAAAGACTGGGAATTGAAAAAAAAGGACTATCTCAATCGAGTGGAAAAGGCTTCCCAAGAGTCAAAAATTGTCTGTCTTTATGATAAAATTTCCAATCTCAAATCTGTTTTGAACGAACATGAGAAACAGGGAAAACAAATCTGGGGAAAGTTCAATCGTGAAAAAAAAGAAAAACTTTGGTTTGAAAAAGAGTGTCACGCAATGCTTTCTCGATATCTCGATCTACCAGCAATTGAACGATATAGACAAATGATTTCAGAAATGGAAAAATTGAAGTAAAAGGTATTCAACCTTAAAAAGTTAGTTAATTTATTCTGATATGTTCGATAATCTTATGTCTACGCTTGCGGTTTGTCTAATGATTAGTTTTTGTATTTATTTATACTATACGTTCGTAAAAACGGGAAAAGATGAAAAAAGAAAAATAAAAGAAGAACCTACAAAAACATCGAAACCTAAAAAACAAAACAAAGATTTAAACGAACTAAGCGAGTGGCAAAAAATGATGCAGAAAGAACAGGATATGGATAAATTTTTAGAAGAACTTTTTGACGAACCGATCTTAGATAATGGATTCCCAGAGGACAAAAATGACGGACAAACAAAAAAATTATTTCCAGATTTTATATTGAACATTCCTAAGACGCAAAGACAACTATTATTGTTAGAATTTCATAGCAAGTTTCTCAAACTTCCGTTCGAAGAACAAACAAAAATATCTGCAACGAAAATATGCCAATCAATATATAAGAAAGCAATACGAAGTAAGGCAACGAGTTCTAAATGGGAACAACTAAGAAATGCGCTGAAAAAGAAAAAGCATTATGAGAATAAAAAAACTTAACCCCGAAGCATTAAAGAATCTTGTAGATTTTTTTAAAGTTTTGAAAGAAATAAATATTGAACTAAAAGCCAAAAAATTAGAAGAAACTCAAGAATGAAGGACAAGTACGCACAAACGAGTAAAGTGTATGCCTTAAGTCTTAGCGTAGGTAACACTTTGTCTTTTTGTGCGAGAGGCTTTTTTAATCCTCGTTACTTGTTCGATGACAGAGTTTCAGGAAGAAAATAACTATTTTTAATAATTTAGACAAAAAGTGCTACATTCCGACTAGATGAACGAACTAGATTTAATAAAAGAGGCTTATTTGCGGATACAAAGTCTTTCAGACAACAAAAAAGACGACTTTAATTCTTTTCTTAGAGATAGTGTTTGTTCTCGTCTTTTTGAATCTCCTTGTTTCTGGAATTACATACGACCTATTTTGTATTGGTATTCAGATAGATTTGAGACAGAAGAATTTTCATCCTTATTCAATAAATACCTTGATTATATAAATAAGATCGTATGCGAACCTGAAAGTATAAAAATATCAGAAGAACAATTAAAAAAGATTCAAAATAATATCTCTTATCCCTTTAAAAATCTTTTAGAAAATGGTGAATTTTGCAATATTCAGACGAAAGATCACATAAAAAATATTTTAAGAGGAATAAAAACAAAGGATTTTTATTTCCAAACATTTGATCCAGATGGATTTACAAAAAAGAAAGAGTGGATTTATGCTTTACCTGAAATAAATAAATTACTACTTCTTTTAACAGATAAAAAAACAACTAAACCCCTTCGAGAAATATATCTTTTATTAGAGGAATTTTTTAGACATCCTAAAGGACAAACACAATATCGTTATTTAAGATTATTAAAAGATTATTATCTACGCAGAGATTTAAAAAATCCCTTTTCTTGGTGTAGTAAAGACCCCAAAAAAGAAAAACTAATTTGTTATTTTATTCCACTACCAGACGATTATCACGATTTTCAGCAAAAAGAATCTATATTGTCTTCGTGGGAGTCCGTTCTTCAGGATTTAGAGTTTGCGGTAGAAGATGGAAAGATAAAAGATTTAGAGGAGAAATCTATAGAAGGGAAAATATTTATTGCCTCATATCTTAAACTTCAATATGAAGGAAAAACTTTCCATGAAATGTATCAAGGAAAAGTTCCATCTGTTGCCTGTAGATTAGTGCAAAAACACAATGGAAAATTTGCTTTGGATGAAATAGTAAATGGGGCAAATACAAGAACAGAAAAAAAAGCAGAGGAAAATTTGCGAGATTTTCAGGACAATATAAAGAAAAAACTTGGTATGAAGGGGGATGTTTCTATAATAAGTATTGTAAGTGAAGAGAATGGAAAAATGGTAATTTTTAATCCTGATTTTTGGGTATGGAGACAAAATTCCTGAATTTCCTCTAATTTCCTCAGTGTTTTCGGATCAGATTTCCTTTTGTAGATAAATACGATAGAGAGGCAATGAAATCGCCTCAACAGGAATCTCTAAAAAATACTCTTCGTAAAATCGATGAGCAGTTGGCTGGAGCGAATATTTCTGAAGAAAAGGTATCAACGGTTGGAAAGGCTTTGTTTGAAGTCTCTCAAGTCTTCCTAGCGATTGTAAGAGGGTGATTAAAACTTTTGACTTGAAACGTTTAATAAAAAAGATATCATTTCATTGTTTATTTTTCATTAAACACTTCCTTTTATGTCTCCAATACGAAAAACAGTAGCTCCGGTAATCTTGGAAAACGAAGAAATTAAATATGTGATTTATTGTCGAAAATCAACAGACGAAAGCTCCAATAAACAAGTTGCGAGTATTCCTCGTCAAATTGTTGAATGTTTGAAGTTTGCGAAAAGAGAGGAACTTGAAATCCAATCTAAACCAAAGGATTTTTCAAATTTCGAATCGTCCGAGGATATTTACAAGGAAGATCACATAGACGACTTGGAAGATCGAAAAGTGTATCAAGACTCTCGACATTTATTTATCGTAAAAGAACAAGAAAGTGCAAAAATCCCATCCAATCGAAAGAAATGGACAAAATTAACCCGTCTAATTGAACAAGGGAAAATCAGGGGGCTTATAAGTTATTCTCCTGATCGACAAGCTCGGAATATGCTCGAAGGAGGAACTCTTATCGATTTTGTAGACCAAGGAATTCTTGAATTACAATATGCGAATTTCCACTTTGACCCGAATGCTTCTGGGAAAATGATGTTGGGAATTTGGTTTGTATTCTCAAAGCAATACTCTGACAAACTTTCTGAAGATGTCACAGCGGGAAATAAAAGATCAAGTGGAAAAGGGGAAACTGTTGGATCAATAAAACACGGATATGCTCGAGGAGAAGATGGAAAATGGATTCCAGATGGACACAATTTTCAAATTCTTAAAGAAGGGTTTCGATTAAAAATTGATGAGAATTTATCTGATAGTAAAATTTCGGACTATATGAACAAACGTGGATATTGTCGTATAGGGAAAAAGGATCAGGAATCTCGTATGACACATCAAAAGGCGAATCAAATTTGGACAGACCCGTTTTACTACGGTCAATGGATTTATGGGAATAATATAGTTGACCTCCTTGAAAAAGAATCGGGATTTGAACCAATTATCACTTATGAGGAGCATGAGATTTTGAGCGAGAGACAAAAGAGTTTTTCTCAACGTCATCACAAGAGGGAAATCAATAAAAAAGACGACCTAGAGGCAATTAGAGTTATAAAAAATGGTTTCTTAGTTGATTCAAAAGGATTTGATTTTTCTCTAACGCTTCCAAATAAAAATAATCGACATTTTCCGAATCTAGAAAAACTCAAAAAGACAAATCCCAAGGCGACACTTGCAGATGTCGTTTCTCCGAGGCAAATTCGACTTTATAACAATAAGACCAAGCAAAGCGTTCCTTTTGACAAATTAGACGTGAAAATCCGTGAAAAAATAGGAAAAATTCAAGTGACAAATGAACAGTATCTTGCTTATTTGGGATACGCTCGAATAAAACTACGAGAAACTTTTAGGGACAACGAAGAAATGAGAAAGAGAAACCAATTACGAATCAATCAGATTTCTAGCAAAAGAGAAAATTATATTGAAAAAAACTTTGCGAAGGAAAAGAACACGGAAGAAGAAGCTGTTTATCAAAAGAAACTCAAACAATTCAAGGCAGATATAAAATTCCATGAAAACGAAATAAAAGATCTCGAATCAAAAAATGAGATTACAATTCTTTCAACGGAAACAATGGTCAAATTCATGAAGAACGCCCAATCCTTCTATGATAAAGCGACCTATGTTCAAAAAGCAGAAATAATACAATCTCTCTTTCTGAACATGGTTTATCACCATGAAAAATGGCTTGAGATAAAGGTTAAAGACGGATTGGAAGAATTATTTTGCCTAAGTGGTGGGCGAGGCAGGAATTGAACCTGCCACCAAAGCGTTATGAGCGCCCTGCTCTAACCACTGAGCTACTCGCCCGACCGAAGGGATTGTACTGAAAAAGGTTTCTTTTGAAAGAAAATTATAAAAGGATCGCACTTTTTCATAAATCGAAAATCGGCAATCGGAAATTGAAAATTTCCCTACTTCTTAATAAACCGTCGTTTCTTTTTCGCTGGAGCCGCAACAATCATTTCCTCACATTCTTTGAGCGTCAATTTTTCTGGTTTTTTGTCTTTTGGAATTTTTGCGTTTTTCTTTCCGTCCGTAATATAAGGACCATATTGTCCTTTGAGAACCTGAATATCTGAACCTTCAAATGTTTGGATGAATTTCTCTTTGTCTGCTTTTTTCTTTTCTTCTATCAATTCCAATGCTCGTTCCAACGTAATCGTAAATGGATCATCTGGTTTAATGGAGACAAATTTAGTTCCGAATTTAATGTATGGACCAAACCGCCCAAAGTTCGTTGCAATATCTTCACCATCTTTGGTTTGTCCGACAATTCGCGGAAGTTTAAAAAGTTCCAACGCTTCTTCAAGTGTCACTTCATCCATCTTTTTCCCTTCTGGAAGAGATGCGAATCGTGGTTTTTCTTCATCGTCCTTTGTTCCGATTTGAAACATTGGACCATAGCGACCAACTCGCACCAAGACTGGTTTCCCACTCTCTGGATCAATTCCGAGTTCTCGCGTTTGTTGTGCTTCTTCTCGAGAGATATCTGCCGCTGCATCTACCGTCGCTCGGAAAGGAGTATAGAACTCTGAAATCATCTTGTTCCATTTCTGTTTCCCGTGCGCAATCGAATCGAATTCTTCCTCCACTTGAACCGTGAAGTTGTAATCAACGATTTTTGGGAAGTGTTTTACAAGGAAATCTGTTACCACATTTCCAATGTCCGTTGGAAGAAGTTTTGATTTATCCGCTCCTGTAATTTCCGTTTTTACTTCGTCTGTAATCGAATCATTTTTGAGCAAGAAAATTTGAAGGTTTCGTTCTTTTCCTTCCAAATCACCTTTTTCCACATACCCTCTATCTTGGATGGTAGAAATCGTTGGCGCGTACGTTGACGGTCGACCAATTCCCATTTCCTCCATTTTTTTAACCAAGCTCGCCTCGGTGTATCTCGCTGGTGGACGAGAGAAAATCTCCATTCCCTGCATCACGTCGAGTTGCAAATCCTGTCCGACTTTAATCGGAGGCAACATCTTCTTTGACAATGGATCGTCTCCATTTTCTTCGTCCGTACCCTCGAAGTACACTTTCAAGAATCCTTCGAATTTCACGACTTCTCCTTTCGCCACAAGTTGTGTTTTGTTCGTTGAGATATCAATACTCGCTGTTGTTTTTTCCAATTTTGCTTCTGCCATTTGCGAAGCAATCGTTCGTTTCCAGATCAAGCTGTACAATTTCTCTTGTCCCCCATCCCCTGACACGCTGTCCTGAGAAAGGTCTGTTGGACGAATCGCTTCATGCGCCTCTTGGGCACCTGATGCTTTCGTTTTGTATTTTCGGATCTGAACAAATTCTTTTCCGTATCGACTTTCGATTTCATTTCCCGCTTGCCCGAGAGCAAGATCAGACAAGTTCACAGAATCAGTACGCATGTAGGTGATTTTTCCTGCTTCGTACAATTTCTGCGCCACCGTCATCGTTTGTTTCACGGAGAATCCCAGTTTTCGACTGGCTTCCTGTTGCAGTGTTGATGTCGTAAATGGTGCTGATGGAGAACGTTTTCCCGGAGATTTTTCGAGGTCTGCGACCTTGAAGTCCGCTCCTTTGCAAGATTCCAAGAATGCTTTCGCTTCGTCAGCCGTTTCAAATTTCTTTGGAAGTTCCGCTTTGAGAACCTTTCCTCCTCCAAGATTAAATTCTGCCGTAAGTTTAAACATTGATGATGAACTAAACGCATCAATTTCTCGTTCTCGTTCAACAAGAATTCGCACCGCCACTGACTGCACGCGTCCAGCTGAGAGTCCTGTTCTGACCTTCTTCCAGAGCACAGGTGAGAGTTCATATCCCACTAATCGGTCAAGCACTCGTCGTGCCTGTTGTGCATCAACTAAGTTCGTATCCAATTCCCGTGGATTTTCCACAGCGTGGAGAATCGCAGGTTTTGTAATTTCGTGAAACACGATTCGTTTTGTTTTCTTTGGATCCAATTTCAAAGCTTCTTTCAAGTGCCACGCAATCGCTTCCCCTTCTCGATCTTCATCGGCAGCGAGCCAGACGATTGCATCTTTTGAAAGTTTCTTGAGCTCTGTGACTGTCTTTTTCTTATCAGTGGAAACCTCGTACGTTGGTTCAAATGTTCCCCCTTCGATATCAATCGACATACCTTTTTTTGGCAAATCTCGAATATGCCCGAAACTTGATTTCACCGTAAAGTCTTTCCCGAGGAACTTCTCAATAGTTTTTGCTTTTGCCGGACTCTCCACGATCACAAGATTTTTTGTCATTGTATTAATGTGTATTGAATTTTTCGAAAACAACGGTAGCAGGAAAAAAATATTTTGTCCAAAAGCAACCACAACTTGACTATTCTACGTTTTTGCACTAAAGATGACGCGTTGTGACCAATTTTTTGTCGCACTATAAAAAGAACTCTTCTTTCTATATGTGCTCAGAATTGTCGCATACTAGGATTTGTTCTTTGAAATTAAATAATTGTTAAATATAAATAAATTAATTAAAAGCCTTATGAAAAAATTTATTATCGGATCATTCCGAAGATTCTTTGGAATGAGCTCAATTGTGATCGGATATTTTTTTGCAATAAAATTCCCCGAACCCATGATTTTAATGTTTATTGCTTTTCCTCTTGTTTTAGGAGGAATTCTTTCTATCGCGCTATCTTACTCTCGTGTTCTTAATGGACTCAAGAAAATGATACAAAGCGAATACTTTTGGACCGTCATTGTTTCTGGCGTGATTTTTGTACTCCTTTGGAGTTATATCCCAATCCCTGAAAAAGGATTAAAGGCATTAATTGACTTAATCATTGTCACTTACATTGCAGTACCCTTGTTGGTATTTTTAATTCTTCGGTTTAGAAAGAATATTGCAATAACTATTCTTATTTTTTTGGTTGTTGGAATATTTAAAATAATTTTCTTTTTTTCTTTTTTACAAACTCAAAGAGATTATTTAAATCGATTTTTTCACCGACTTGATGAAAAAAATTCAAATTCACGTCTTGCGCGTTGGTCTGAAAAATTTGTGAACAATATCGGTACAAAGCTTCAAAAAAGTTTTTTGGGACGAAAGATGCAAAGGTTCAATAAATGGAGTGACAAATTGGAAAATAAAATATTCGAATTTTTTGTACTTCTTTTTATGTTCCTCTTTGGTATTTTTTTAATTTTAGGAAATCTTGTTTTTAAGATTCCACGTGCAGTTGAAAACGACACATGGATAATTGGATTGGGATTTGTTATTGTTGGAATCTGGGCAATAATTTCCTGGATCCGAACCTAAATTAATGAATTTTTTAAAACAATTTTCCTCAGTTGGAGATGAAACAAATCCTGTTATTTATTAAAGCCTTGTTTAGTCAATTCACACTTGATTGGAGAAGGCTTTTTTATCTTGAATCATGTGAAATTATATATTTTGTACAGTACAGTACAAGAGTTCTAGATTCCCTCCGGAGCCTGCCTTCGTAAAGTCGGGGGAGGGAATGACAAGGGGATTATATTTCGTCAAGAGTCCTTTGACTTAGATCTGTTTGACTGTTTTCATCAAAGGCTACAAATCGCCCCCATGATTTTTTCAAAGATTCGACACTCTCTCGCCCCTCTCGTCCGAGTCCTCCCATCGTAGTAAAGATGGCATTTTGATTGGCTGGGAAATTTTTCACAAAACTTAAAAACAGTTCCAGAGATATGGGATCGTTTACCGTCACGGAAAATTTACAAATAGCTGGAGAAAGGAAATACATCTGCACGACGATGTCGTCGAGGTTGTTCGGCATCTTATCAAAGTTGTGATAACTCAAGAGAAGTTTGTCGTGTGGAATTTGCCGAATGAGAGATTCTTCGACTCGTGTCACATCTAAATCCACTAGATCTCCACCAGCTTTCAAGAATTTCTGCAGAACTTCAATCTTTGCTTCTGCTGTTCCCAAAAAGTTCCCACGTTCCTCTGGCGTCTTGCAACATCCAATTAACTTATGAGATTCGATTCTTGGTATATCTCCCGCAAATTGATCCAACCATACTTCAATCCAGTGCGCGCGATCACCAATTTTCTCTGCCATTGCGAGCAGATCATCAGCATTACGAGGGCGGACGGGAACGATGGTGTGCATTTCTTTTGCATGAAAGCACATTTTTTATCACAATGCGAGCAAATGAAGGACACTCTTTTATCCAGATCGGTGAAGGAAAATTTTATAAAGAATATTTTAATTTTATTACTGGGGATATTGTGGTTCCCGGTTCTCCAAACAAAACTTTCAGTACTGTCAGAGTTCCAATCGGGAGATTTACTTCTTATATTGAGCATGCTTTTGGTTACTGTCTGTTTCGCGAATTTTGCATTTTCTTATGAATATTCAAACCTTCAAAAAATATCAACACGACTTGTTGCTCACATAGCTACGGCGATTTTCATGTTTCTGATAATGATTTTCCTGATAATGATCACTCTTATTGGGGGTATCGTTTACCCATCGTTATACGAAATTTTATTTACTGTTTCAGTGTTTTTGTATGTGGGGTGTGTGCTTTATGACTTTTGGGATTTGTTGAGAATTGCACAAAAATCAGAATAATACTTTCACAATGTCAGACATCCAGATCATTTACGGAACGACCGGTGGAAACACACAAATCGTGTGTCAGAAACTTCAAGAGGAACTTGAGAAATTAAATCACAAGGTCTCCCTCTTGCGATGTGAATTAGCGAAAGCAGAGGATCTCTTAAAAGGCAATTGCCTTATCCTTGCAAGTCCGACCTATGGACATGGATTACTTGAGATGCACTTCGCGAAGTTCTTACCTACAGCCGAGAACATTAATCTTGAGAATAAGAAATGTGCGGTGGTGGCACTCGGCGATTCGAAGTACGATTTGGATTACTTTATGGAATCAGAAAAAATTCTTACGATATTTATTGAAACTCACGGAGGCGTTGTTGCGACACCTCCGCTTAAGATAGCAAAATCACCATTGCTCTCTTTTGAAAAACATATACAAAGGTGGGCAGGAAAATTAGATGACGAGATTACAAGTTAACAAGATTACAAGTTTATGGAAAGAACCAGAATAAAAATCGTCGGACAGAGTGGATCGGGTTTGCTGACCGCAGGGGAATTGATTTCCAAGGGTTTGCAAAAACTCGGGTTTCATCTGTGCGCGGATCGGGAATATCCTTCTCTTATTAAAGGAGGGCATTCGTGCTACACGATTAATTTCTCCGAAACTCCTGTGAAGTCTCTCTCGCGTGATGCAGACATTCTCGTAGCTATTGATAAACACAGTCTCGTGGCGTATTTCGATACGTTGAAAAAGGACGGTGTGTTCATCCATGGGTATGAAAAAATGACCAACATTCCTGATATTCTCAAGAAAGTTGAAGAACGAAATATTGAAACCGTAAACTTGCCTTCACGCCAAATAGCCTTCGAAAACGGGGGAACAGTGCAGATGGCAAATATCATTCTGACGGGAATGACATGGAAAGTGTTGGGATTCGAGTTCGAACTCATTGAAAGATTGATAAAGGAGAAATTCGCAAAGAAAGAAGCACTTTTGAATGTAGCGCTCAAATGCTTGCGTGCGGCGTACGATGGGGTATCCGTAGAGACGCGATTAATCGCGTCTCTCCCAAAAGAAAAAAACGAAACAATCCTTCTCGACGGAAATCACGCGATAGCGCTGGGAGCCATTCACGGAGGAATGCGATTTTATGTGACGTATCCAATGTCTCCTTCCAGTTCAATCCTTACGCACGTGGCGAATATGAGCGATGATACGGGCGTTGTGGTCAAACAAGCCGAAGATGAAATCACTGCCGTACAAATGTCCCTCGGGGCGATGTTTGCGGGGACTCGTTCGATGACGGCAACCTCTGGTGGAGGATATGATCTGATGACTGAATCGGTCAGTTTGGCAGGAATTATTGAAAATCCTCTTGTTATCGTTCTCGCACAAAGACCAGGACCAGGAACAGGTTTGCCAACATGGACGGCACAAGGAGATTTGAATCTGGCGATTCACTCGTCGCATGGAGAATTTCCACGAGTGGTCATTGCCTGCAGTGATCCAAGTGATTGCTTCGATAATGTTCAACATGCATTCAACTTCGCCGAGAAGTACCAAGTGCCAGTTATTCTTCTCACAGAAAAAGTGGTCTGTGAATCGAAAATGACACTTCCATCCTTCGCGCAAAATAAAATTAAAATCGAACGAGGACTCGCTTCCAATCTTGATTCACTCAAGCAAGAAGATCGATATAAAATTACAGAATCAGGACTCTCAACGCGTTGGTTGCCAGGAGGTTGTGACACAACCTTCTTTGCCAATGGAGATGAACACGATGAACGAGGAGTGTTAGACGAAAGTGAAAAAGCAGGGGACATGTATGCGAAACGAATGCGAAAATTAGACCTTATTAAAGCGAATTTGCCGAAACCAAAAGTGTATGGACCGGAAAAAGACGCGGATATTTCTTTTGTTGGATGGGGAAGCTCGAAGACAGTGATGGAAGACATTATTGCGCAGTACGGGGAGCAGGACGTATCAGTAAACTTCTTGCATTTTGAGGTGGTCTGGCCACTGGAAGAAGAAGCATTGAACATGTTTTTCGTTCAAAATAAGAATGTGCACCTACTTGAAGGAAACTACGGGGGACAATTTGGAATGAAAGTAGAAGCACTCGGACACATGTTCGCAGGGAAGTTTCTCAAATGGAACGGACGACCATTCTTTATAGAAGATGTTTGCGACTATATTGATAACCACACCAAGCAATGAGCCCAATAGACAAGAAAACATTGGAACAACTCACCGCTTGCGCGGGGGCGTACAACGCGTACGAAAGCGATCAAGTAATGACGTGGTGTGGAGGATGTGGAAACTACTCCATTCAAAACGCTTTGAAACGTGCACTCGTCTTGGAAAAGATAGCCCCCAAAGATGTGCTGTCTTGCTTCGATGTAGGGTGTAGTGGAAATGGATCGGACAAGATCGAAACCTACACGATTCATGGACTTCACGGACGAGTATTGCCACTCGCGGTGGGAGCAAAAATTGCGAATGAAAACCTGCACGTGATTGCTGCAGCTGGTGATGGAGCGACTTTGAGCGAAGGAGTAAATCATCTTATTCACGCGGTGCGAAGCGATTACCCAATCCTCTTCCTCCACCACGATAACCAAAATTACGCGCTCACCACGGGGCAAGCATCAGCGACGACGCCACAACATTGTAAGATGAACGGAACTCCACAAGGAGTAAAAATAGATGTGATTAATCCACTCGATTTAGTCTTTAGTGCGAAGCCATCTTTTGTTGCACAAACAACATCAGCCGACATTGATCATATGACAGACATCATTCGTGAAGGATTGAATCACAAAGGGTTTGCCTTTATTCAGATTCTTCAATCATGTCCGACTTACAACAAGATGATGACTGATGAATGGTTGATGAAGAATACCCAGCGAGTAGAAGAATTAGAATCCTACGATGTACACAACCTCATCGAAGCGAGGGCTTTCATAGAAAAAAGTGAAAAAATCCCACTTGGGGTGCTCTACAAAAACCCACGAAAAGGAAACTTTATTCAAACGTTATCGCATCGAGAGCAATACAAAACGACACTTATCGAAGAAGTGAAACATGTGAATATTGAAAGATTTATAAAAAAATTATAAGTTAAAGGGTTTTTTTGAAGAAACATCATTGACCATGTTTTTGTTTTGTGTTATAATGAAATAGATAATTCAAAACCTACATTTTAGGGTTAAACGCAACACTTGGTAGAAGAAGAATAAGAAAAAGA
>CAZEON010000001.1:0-57287 GCA_964513975.1 uncultured Candidatus Peribacteria bacterium | reverse complement strand
TAAAAACAAAAAATTGTCCCCTCGAGTTGTGTCGTGGGGGTGTTTTTTTATGGGGATAAATTTGAATGGATCCGGATTCGAAATTTCATAGAATCCGGATCCTACGGTATAGTTGATTCAGTTTAAAATGACAGAAAGTTGCACCATCATTGAAACCTTCTTTTTCACTGAAATGGAATAGAAGGGAAAGAGAAGGTGACGAACATTACGCTTGATAATATCATCTCGTTCACAGAGTCGGATGAGTCTTTTGATTCGGTACTAAACTTTATGTAAAGACTCATCCACCTCTATAAGTATTTCTTGCTTTTTCATTCCATATTCGGTTACCTTCTCTTTTGTTTCCGCTACACTCCAACAAAAAAGAAGGTTTCAATGTCACTGCCTTTTTTTATCTCCTTTTTGAATTAGCAATATCATCCCTCAGAAATGATCACACCCAAAGACTTCGATTACGCACTGCTCGACTGTGGAACTGATCGTCGTATTGAAAAGTTCGGCACCCTCACAATAGATCGTCCGTGCGTGAAAGCCGACTGGGCGAGAAAGGACTCCTCGGTGAAGACCGATATTGTCTTTCAACGAATAAACAACGAAGGACAGTGGAACGGCATCGAAGGTCTTCCTCCTACACAAGATATAAAAATCGGCGATATCCATGCCGAACTCCGATTCTCTGCCAATGGGCAGGTGGGGATTTTCCCAGAACAGTTCGACAACTGGCGATGGATTAATGAACAGATTCACAAAGACACCAAAAAACCTCTCAAGATTCTCAACACCTTTGCCTACACTGGACTCTCCACTCTCTTCGCGAGCGCGCCTCACACCGAGGTTTGCCACGTCGATGGTGCCAAGTCATCGATCAACTGGGCGAAGCGCAACGCCGAGCTCTCCAACCTCACAGACGCCAAGATTCGGTGGATGTGTGATGATGTGCAGAAGTTCCTTGCGCGGGAAATCCGTCGCGGGAATAAATACGACGCTATTATTCTTGATCCCCCTGCGTTTGGGCGTGGTGGGAAATCTCAGTGGAAGATTGAAAGGGATCTCCCGCATCTTCTCCAGCAAGTTTCTGCTCTGCTGGTCGACGATCCCCTGTTTGTTATTCTCACGTGTCACGCACCGGAGCATTTTTCTGCTTCTGATTTAGCCGAGATGCTCGAAGACCTTCCTCAGTTCAGAGGAAAGGAAGCGGAACGGTTGTATCTTGAAATTCCTTCAGACACAGGAAACCCATTGCCTTCGAGTTTTGGGGCAAGGATTTGTTAAAGGGTTTGAACACATTTTTTGTTCAATAGGACTTACAAATACTTCTTCAAAATCGATGCTTTCTTCTGCGGAACTTCCGATAACTCCTTTTCTAATTTCTCAATCTGCGCCTCAATTTTTTTAATTTCAGTGACGATTTTTTGTTGTTCTGTAAGAATTGGGAGTGAAAATCTAATATTTTGAATCGTTGGCAAAGAGAGTTCAATTTGACCACTCTGACCAGTTGCCATTGCTTCAATCTCTTTAAAACCAATCTCTGCTAGGGAATAAAGAACATACTCAGGTAGTGCTTTTTCTTTATTTAATCTCAATATAGAAATATGACTATCAACAACAAAATATCCCTCCAAATCGAATAAAGTCACTCTCCCCGCAGTTCCAACTCCCGAAGAATTAATAAGAATATCACCTTTTTCTAATTTCCTTTCATCTACAATAAAATCATTACTCACAAAGTGTTTTTCTGAAAAATCAAATTGTTTATATCCTCTAGCTTGTCCTGATTTTATTATTTGCACTTTAGAATCTCCATATTTAGGAGATTTACCCCTCTTGAGCATAGAGACTATATTCTCTATTTTTTCTTTTTTTGAGTTATTAAAAATAACTAAAGAAATTGATTTTTAAAGCTTTTCAATCTCCTTTTTCTTCTTCTCTCCTATTTTTTCCACTTCTTCAATCTCCTTTACAATGTTTTCTTGAATATCTTTTGGCGGAAGAGGGATTTTTATTTCTGAAACAGTACTCGCATTTATTGACGGAGGGTTAGCAGTAGAAGATAAGTCAATAAGTTCTATGTTTTGAGAAAAATACTCGAAAACATATCGTGGCAAAACATTATCGTCACAAATCATAACCCCCATAACATTGTTATCAATTGAAGCTCTTTCGCTTAAGAGCCTTTTCTTATTTGTATCGATGGCTCTCCCTACTTTAGGAAAAATAATTGTATCTTTGGGAAAGATATAGGCCATGATTTTCTCTTTCAAAATATCTTCATTAACATAATTACTCGAAATAGACATGTATTTACCATTACCAATGGAATTCATGTCTGAAACTTTGTAAAAAGGAATCAAGAAATTATCGTTGTTATTCTGAAACTCTTTTGGAAATCCATTACCACCTCTTATTTCAGATATCGCTCCCACCATAACCACATCCCACTTACTCTCAATTTTTACTTTTTTTTTAGCAGACAAGGAAATGTTTTTCTCAAAATCTACTCGATCAAACGTCATCATATCTACCAGCTCGTGACGAAAAATGTTCTTTTTTAAATCTTCACAAACCTCTGTTTCTACATCTCCGCTGAACGCTTCCAAAATATAAGCACTCGATTTCTCAAAATTCTGAGGATCCTCTGGATCAAACAGTTTTGTGCATTCATCAATTGATTTTCCACGCTGAATCGGATGGATACCTTCACACCCCTTTCGGAAACTAAACTCATACCCCAAAAATGCTTTTTCTTCTTTTTTCTCTCCCGTTTTTATAAGTACAACTTTTTGCGAATAAGTGAGAATAAAATACAAAAGTTTTTCCTTTTCAATCTCTATAATTTTTTCTTGTAATTCTTCTGCGTTTTTTACTTTTAATTTCTTTGTATATTCTTGATATATTTCATGATTATTTATTACCTCACTAGGATTTGACCCGAACACCGAAACATAATCGGTAAAAGAAACTCCTTCCCATACATGGGACACGTATTTCGAAAAAACATTTTCAATTCCTTGAACCGTCACATCACGAAAATCATGAGAAAATTGTTCAATTGAAGATTTAATATTCCTCCAATCAAAATTATTTCGACGACGCAAGAACAATATTACGGTATTTGTCCCTGTTGCCATAAAAGTCCCAGATCCAAGTTCCGTAATGGCAATAAATTCAAAATATTTTAATAAAATTTCTCGAGTTTTAGTATAAATTCCAGTGTTACTCAAAATACTTGAAGGAAGAATAATAGCAGCAACACCCCCCTCTTTTAATAATTGTTTCGTTCTCTCAACAAACAAACATTCTATTTCTGAACTCTGATCCGTGAGACTCGAATGTAAATCAAAATCATCTTTTGCTTGCTCATTTTTCATATTCCCTTTGAACGCGGAAACAGAATATGGAGGGTTTGAAAGAACGAAATCGAACTTTGGATTATCCTGTTCACCATCCTTATTTTCAAGCTTCCCACGGTAATTCTTTGACGCAAAATTTGCGAGCCCATCACCATGAATTACATTTGCAATTCCATCTCCGTGAAGATAGCAACCGACTTTACTTGTCTTTACGAGTCGATAATCCAATTCTATCCCAAAAATATACTTATAAGCCCAATCAAACGGTTTTGCTGTCCACTTATCTATTTCTCTTTGAGCTGATGGTGCTAATGCTTGTATTGAAATTTTTTCGATAATATTTTGTATTTCCTCCATAGATTCTGTAAGGAAATGTCCACTTCCCGCCGCATAATCGATTAAATTGGGAAGTAATTCATCTGTTTCCCCTGTTTTCAATTTCTTCTTAATTACTTCTTTCAATGGAACACTTTTGCAAATAAATCGAGCAATCGGAACTGGTGTAAAGAATTGACCTGATTCTTGTTTGAGCCCTGTCGTCAAAAGTAATTCAAAGAAATCCCCAAGAAATGGTTGTTTTTTGTTATAACGAAATTTGTAATACTGCAAAAGGTCAACTACCTCCTTTATTAACATTCCATTGTCTACAAAAGTTTCTTCATCAAAGACTTCCTTAATTGCAAATTCATTATTCTTTTGCAATCGAACTTTTGTTAAGTGGGCAAGAAGTTTTTTGCGAGTTTTCTCTTCTAATCCAGGAAATTCTTTATTAAAATCATCGTCAGAAAAGTCTGTTACCTCTTTTTTTAAAAACTCCCACATCCCTTTCCTGTAAAGATCGGTAAGTCTTTTTTGAAAAGAGATATGATCATCAACCCCTTCAATCCATTGAAATTCCAATTCTTCGTTTGGATTTTTATCTTCATCTTTAATCTTACACAAAAATAATGTAAATATTTTATTAAAAGCATTTGGTTTATCTGAAACAACATTGTGTCTCAAAATTTCCAAAAACCGATTAAAAATAAAGCTACTATCTTCCTGCTTAATTTCTTTCAGGTCTCCCAAAGTCAATGACTTTGATTGAAACTCATATGCAGTAACCCAATCCTCAAATACCCCATTTGTCTTCGTGGATTTATTCCATCGTTCATACAAATCTTTCACGTTACTCGTTTCACGATAAGACTCTTCAATTTTGACAATTTCATTTCGGTACTCAATTTCACCATTATGAAG
Source organism: uncultured Candidatus Peribacteria bacterium (assembly GCA_964513975.1). Taxonomy (GTDB): domain Bacteria; phylum Patescibacteriota; class Gracilibacteria; order UBA4473; family UBA4473; genus CAZVBV01. Next base: position 52,698 of record CAZEON010000001.1, on the reverse strand, counting down.
TCTAGACGCATATAACATAATTTGTTCCGCCTTTGTGTCTTGCTGAAAATATCCAAAAAGCTGACCGCCATCTTTTCCTAGATTTTTTAATTCCTTTTCAAATTCACCTCCCCATGTTTTACATTCAATCATCAAAAACGCTTTTTTGTTTTTTGCTACAAAAACATCCAATCTCCCTTTTTCTTGATGACCAAGTTTCCATTTTTTTTCCAAAGTAATATCCTCTGGCTTATATCCTTTCCCAAGTAATCTATTTACACATTCTAGAACAACCTTTGTTTCTCCTTGTGCGAAACTCGAAGTAGCTTCAGATTCCACCTTGATCTTATGCCCCCAATCAATTTTCGCATCTTTTAGCACACTTCTTAACTTCACGATAATTTCATAGTTATTGTGAATAGGATATTTTTTACTCCAAATATCAATTTCTCCTTCCTTTGCCGAAAAACCCAAACACAGTAGAAGAGATTTTATTTTTTCCATCCCATGAATACTAACCTTTCTATCAAATTATCTCAAAATTTCTTTTCAACACACCATACTCAAATAATGCCCTTATTTCAACCACCATCCTCCCATTCCTTAATTTTTCATTAATTTCTTCTCTTACTTCATATCCCCATCACATCCAAACTATAAAGATTTATGGGTTTATCAGAATTTGCAATGTGCATTTTTTGCACATTGCTTTTTTTATCCATTTCCTTGTCTTTAAAAATATTGTTTATATGTCGAGTAACAACAGTTCTATCTTTCTCAAAAAGCTCTGCAATTTGGTTTTGTCTAAGCCAAACGCTTTCACCATCAAATTTCACCTCGAACCCAACTTCATTATCTGAAGTTTTATAAATAACTATTTGATTCTTTTTCAACTCCTGTTTTGTCATGATTTTTATAATTACGCTGAAGTCATTTTTTGTAAATAGGAAATTTTCGATAAATTTAACATTTCATCACCCTTCCCAATCCTCAATAATCAACTTCTTCCCTCTTTTCTTCACCACCACCTTCTACCGTTCCCTCCACCCCAATTCTCGAATAAAGTCCAAAGAAATAGTGACTTCCTGCAACTCATTCGAGCTTACGAACCGTTTCTGACACTGTCTTTGGACGTTCTATGATGTTTTATTAAGTACGTACACGAATACGTATTCGAATACGTAGATGATTGTACCATAAAAAGTATTTTCCTCCCCCCTGATAAGGGGGATTTAGGGGGTTTGTATTTAAAAGATTCTGGATTCTCTCCAGCCCTCGCCCTTACGGGCGGGGAATTTCGGCGGAAGGTTAAAATAGTTGGTATTTATATTCATAATTTTATGGATATTTATGGATATAATTGTTGACTTCTGGATATTTATGGATATAATAAGAATGAAAATATCCATAAAATGAAAACTTCTTTTCAAAACCTTTTCGATCAAATTACGAGGCTTCAGGAAAAAATTGGAGCTCATAAACCATTTGATGACAGTTTAAATCGAGCTATTCAAGATCGACTGCGAATCGAATGGACCTATAACTCAAACGCTATTGAGGGAAATACGCTTACCCTAGGAGAAACCGCATTCTTTCTTCAGGAAGGTCTCACTTCTGAGGGGAGGTCACTGAAAGAGTTTTTAGAAGCTCAAAATCACGCTGAAGCTATTGAGGTTTTAGATAATATTGTACAAAAGAAACAAGAGATTACTGAACATTTTATTAAATCGCTTCACGGACTTTTGCTTAAAGGTATTGATCATATATATGTTAAAGGAGCCGGCGGGAGTTTAATAAAAAAACCGATTAATATTGGAAGATATAAAATTCGTCCAAATCATGTTTTAACTGTTTCTGGAAAAATTCATCACTATGCTGAACCTGAGCAGGTTCAAATAGAGATGGAAAAATTATTAACCTGGTATTATTCAAAAAAAACACAGTTACTTTCTGCGATAGAGCGCGCAAGTATTTTTCACTATCGATTTGTCAGTATTCACCCTTTCGATGATGGGAATGGTCGTATGTCACGATTACTAATGAACTTGATTCTTATGCAAGATGGATACCCTCCATGTGTTATTAGAAACGAAAACAGAAGAAAATACCTCTTAGAACTTGAGAAGATTGATCAAACAAATAATCTTAATTCTTTTTCCTTTTTCATTGCTGAAGAACTTTTGGGAACAATGACCTTGGTCTACGATTTAATCACAAATAAAAAACAATCTACTTATTTCATAACTACTAAATTAAATATGGATGGAAGAAAAAATTTGATATTGGGGGTTTTAGAAAAAGAAGAACTTTCTATTGGTCAAATCCACGATCATTTACCACAATTTAAGCGTCCAACTCTTAAAAAAGATCTTCAAGATTTAGTGCGAATGAAAAAAATTCAGAAACACGGAGTCGGAAAAGGGGTCACTTATTCTATCTTTAGCTAGTCTGTAAGGTGTCTAGCACGAGCCTCTTTTCCCTCTCACCCTTCCCAATCCTCAATAATCAACTTCTTCCCTCTTTTCTTCACCACCACCTTCTGCCGTTCCCTCCACCCCAATTCTTCTTCGAGCCTGGTTCCACTGAGGTCACCACTCGAAGTGAGCATTCCTCGCTTTCCTCCTCTCCACGAGGGTCGTCTTCGACCCCGAGCTCAGACCCCGAGGGGAGGCTCTCGAAAGCAGAGCCGATGGCCTAATATAATCCAAAGGAATGGTGACATAGTAGCTCCTTCCTGCAACTCATTCAAGCTTGCGAACCGGCTCTGAATAGGATTTTCCCCTATATCCTCTTCTGAACCCCTTTCTCGGACAGGACATCTTCTCCCGTCTGCACCTCAATCTCTATTCTTGCCTTCTTTGCAACACCACCTCCTTTGCGCGCCATGCGCTTATTGGCTTCCAGTCCTTCCGGGTATTTCTTTTGGGAAATAGCAGTTGTAGACACCTCTGCCAACATATTAAGAACCAATTCAAGATTCGTCATATTATCACGCAACCCCTCCTTCTGAAGCCCTTTGAATTTTTTGTAATCTTTGACGCTTTTGTTCGCCCACGCCTTGGTAATCTCATCCGTAAGAATCGCATATTCCATCCCCGCCTGAACCCCTCTCAACTGCCATTCATCCGTCAGCTCCTTTCGTACCTCAATACTTTTGAGACGCTGATTGATCCATTCTTTCGAATATCCTTTTTGAAGATATGTCTTCATCGCCCGATTAAAAACTAATTCTGGATCTTCCGTTTCCTCAATTCGCTCATACCCCACCCGTGCTAACCATAATTTAAACGGCTCTGCTTTTGGAGAAGGGATTGATTGAATTAGACGAAGTAAATCTTCTGTAGAAAAACAATCCGTTTCTCTATTTTTGCCATCAATCGCAAGCATTTTCAACCGTACGATTTTTTCGTACACTTCACTCCCTTCCTTTTCTAATTTACTTTTTAAGGAAACCCTGATAAATTAGGTTTATCAGGGTTTATTTCATAAATCATTTTATTTTTTAAGAGAAAGCAGTCTTTTGAGCGATTTCTCGCTCTTTTTTAGATTATCTTGGGGAATTTAGACACACTTCTCCTGCAAAAGTTTTTAAACTTTTGCGAGAGCAAACCGTACTCGATGTAGATTTGCTAAAAAACACAACGAAAAGAATTGAACTGTGTTTTTTTCAAGTCCTTTATATCGGACTTTTTTGTGTCCCCAGTGATGTTTGATCATTAAATATGGATGCTCAACACCAGCACGAACAGATCCCGTTTTTTTGTTTCTCTTTTTTTGAGATGATGAGAGTTTTTTCCCACGAACAGCTTTCTCTTGCACACCCCAATATTTTCCTTCTGCTCTAAATTTCCGTTTTTTGTCTGCGGAAACGAATGCTTTGTCAGCAAAAACCGCTTGTTCTTCTCTATGTAAACATTCATCAAAAACTTGTGAATCATGAATGCTTGCTGTTGTTACTTTCATTGTGTGAATTAGTTTTGATTTTGCATCAACTCCTGTGTGCACTTTCATTCCAAATCGATAATTCATTCCCTTCCTTGTCGAACTCATTTCTAAATCTCGTTCATTCTTTTTATTTTTTGTTGAGCCAGATGCTTCTATTATTGTTGCATCGACACATGTTCCATCTCGTATCATTAAGTTTTTTTCTTCCAAAATATTATTTACTTTCTCAAACATTTTCTCGGTTAATTCATGGTCTTCTAAAAAATGTCGAAACTTACAAATAGTTGTTTCATCAAGACTTGTTTCACAAATATCCAAACTTATAAATCGTCGAAAACTGAGCCTGTCGTGCACCATTTCTTCTGCTGATAAATCACCCAAATTGAACCATTGCTGCAAAAAATATATTCTCAAAAGTGTTTCCACATCTGCTCGTTTTCGTCCGCGATTATCTTTCTTCTTGTAATATTTTGGACAAATTAATCCCAAAAAATTTCCCCAAGGGATGGCTTTGTCCATCTCTTCCAAAAATTTATCTGCTCTCACTCGACGTCCATTCGTCGCTGTTTCCAATAAGGTGAATTGTTTCATGTCCCTATTTTACTCTTTTTTCTTTTTTTATCAGGGTTTCCTTAAGTCACTCCAATATCTTTTTGGAATGCGTGAATCTGTTAGGATTTCTATCACATCAATAATTGAGAAATACCACTGCTCCTTGCTTTCATCCCAAATCCGACGGACTTGTTTTTCATTAAACAAAATTATTGTGTTTTCTTTTTTCATTTTTCAAATCACAGAATGGCTTGAAACCAATGAAACTGTGCAAATTGGCACCATGTATGCAAAATTATAAAGAAGGATCGTGAGAACTCCAAATAGGAAATTTTTTATTTATTTTACATTTCTCACCCTTCCCAATCCTCAATAATCAACTTCTTCCCTCTTTTCTTCACCACCACCTTCTGCCGTTCCCTCCACCCCAATTCTTCTTCGAGCCTGAGCATTCCTCGCTTTCCTCAGAGCCGATGGCCTAATATAATCCAAAGGAATGGTGACATAGTAGCTACTTCCCGCAACTCTCGTAAGCTTACGAACCGGTTCTGACGCTGTTCTTGGACGTGCCATGGTATTTTGTTAAGTACGTACACGAATACGTATTCGAATACGTACTTAAGCATACCACAAAAAACCGAATATTCCCCCTTTATTTCTTCTTCACAAGAGCATAGACCGCTTCAAACCCCCCTGTTCCATATTGAAGCATTCGACTCGCACGAGACACAAGCGTCACACTGCACCCAATCTTCTTCGCAACCTCTCTCTGTGAGAGCTCCGTTCCCAGAAGCATTTGAACAATCTCCCATCGTTCAATGAACGCTTCTACTTCTTGCGGTGTAAAAATATCCCCAAAAAATGATCTGACTTGTTTCTCATTCTCGAGAAGAAGAAAAGCTTGAACGAGATCGTTAACTTTTTTCTTTTGTACTTTCATAGGAGTATGATAACACAAATATTACAATTTCGAATCATTATTTGAGAGCGGTGAGAATATCCCAAAACCCAGGGAACGATTTGGAAACAACCTCGGGGTTCTCAATTCGCAATGCTGGAAAACACACTTGTGCCATCCCAAACGCCATCGCCATCCGATGATCATCATAGGTTTGAATCGTGGCAAACTTGGGATCTCCCCCGTGAATAGTGATGGAATCGGCAGTAACTTCACTCAGTATCCCCATCTGCGCGAGTTCTGTGTGAAGGGATGTGAGTCGATCACATTCCTTGAGCGGAAGTGTGTAGAGACCCGTGAGGGTTGTGGTTCCTTTGCAAAAAGCCGCAAGCACTGCCAGCGTCAACGCACTGTCTGGGAAGAGACGACAATCGACTGTTCCTGGACTCTGAAAAGCTCCTGACGGAGTGAAAAGCAGTCCTTCCGGTGTTTGCCCGATTTTCATTCCCATGGCCTGCAGAGCGGGAACAATGAGCGCATCGGGTTGTGGTGAATTTAGGGTGAGCTGCGGGATGAGGAGCGGTTTTCTTTGGAGTAATGAAGCCCCAATTAAATACCCAGCACTCGCCCAATCTGGCTCGACAAAGTACGTTTCATGCGATGTGTAATGCCCCATGAGCATGTACCCGTCCATCGTCTCGGCAATCAAAATGCCGAAGTCCGCGAGGACTTTTTGTGTCAGGTTGAGGTACGAAGCGGACGTTCGTTCTCCAGTGATGATTATTTTTTTGACTCCCAAAGCGACTCCACTCAAGAGGAGTGAACTGATACCTTGGCTACTATCGCCTCCCCGTATCGTGATTTCTTCCGACAATTTATGCTGTCCGATCGTAAGCGGAAGTTTGTCGTTGATGTCTGCCCCTGCGTTTTTGAGTGCGTGAATAAAGGGGCCAATTGGTCGTTCTCGTAATCGTTCCGATCCATCGAGTATTTTTTTACCCGGGATAAGACCAAGGAAACTCATGAGAAATCGCAAGGGTGCTCCTCCGTGTCCGACGTTGAAATCTGGATTTTGAAGGGTGAACTCTTTCGGAGGAATGATTTGAAAGGAGAATTCTTCCAACGGTTTTATTTCCACACCACACTGCACGAGTGCCTGCATGAGATGTCCTACATCGTCGCCATCTGGAACATTGTGCAGGATGGTCGGTTTCGCGCAGAGTGCGGCACAGATGAGTGCTCGCTGAGCAATCGACTTAGAACCAAGGATAGAAATTATTGGAGCTGTTTTCATGGCTTATCGTTCTGATAGGAAACAGATTCTGTATGGATAAGATTATAGAGTTTTCGTACAAACTCAATATTGAGATCATTGTTCTTTGCTTGAAGGATTCTCGACTGAAGAATTTCTGCAAAACGTTCCTGTTGTTCTACTGGTATATTCTCTTTTTCCTTCTCCTGAGCGATCGACCGAACGAACGATTGTCGATGGATTAATAAATCTACAATATCCGTATCAACTGAGTCTATCTGTCGACGCAACAACGATATTCGAGAATGTGGACTATCAAGATCAAGTACTTGTCCTGGTGCGTATTGACCAACACAATGAAAATCCACCGTCGAGGCTTTTAGCTCTTCGTACAAAGTTGGTTTCGCATGCGTGGCATCTATATCAAGCCAAAACCGAAATCGTTCTCGTTGATTTGGAATCGGGCGCGACTCAACTTTCATTAAATTTCCACCTTGGGATGCCACGAGTTGTAATACCTGTGCCAAAGAACCCGGTTTGTGTTGGCATTCAAAATGGACCGTCCATTTGGAATTTTTTGGGAAACATTTCGGTGCCGTGCCTTGAACCCCAAACACAACAAACTGTGTTTCGTTTACCGCATGATCGTGCACGTTGGGTTTGAGGATGCAAAGTCCTTGATGAATAAGGGCCTCCCCCCCAAGAACCGCCACATTTTTTTCTCCATTGTTCTTTATTTTTTGTGCAAGCGCAGACGTACTTTTCCCGTAATGAATTTCTCCAGAAAAAGAATTTGTGAACGTTTTACACTGCTCAAAGGCCTTTGGATGCGAATGAAGTTGTGTGATGTCTTCAAATTGAGTGCCAGGAGGTCCAAGCACATGCAATCTGACCGGAAGCAAGAACTCAGCCCAAATACACAGGCTTGAATCTTGAAAAAACATATCTACATTTTCATGAATACTGCTCGTTGATTCGTTTTGTAGAGGAACAATTCCCAGTGAACCAGGATGAGCTTTTACAGATTCGAAAATACGAGGAAATGAATCACAAAGTTGAATCTGCGGATTCGCAGAATCGGAACACCCCGAAGCCAAGAATATTTCCGATCCTTGTGCGCTGAACGAACCTTTGGGACCAAGTGTGTAAACCGAAAGCGGAAGTGGATTTGTCATGATTTGAATTGAGAAAGAATATCTTTTATATCGGCAAAACTTTCGTTAAATCGTTCTAGTTCGATTCTTGCAAAAGGATTGTGTTGCAACATGCTTTGCATGAGCACTGGGTCGGGATCTATACGATCCAAAAAATTAAAGAGAAACTCGTATGATTTTGTATCAATGGGTGTGTGTTCTAATTCAAGTTTTGTGAGAATATTTGCCACTACATGAGAAATAAAATGAAATTTTGCAGCTCGAGCATCGTGCTCCTCCGCATTCATCTGAATGACGTTAAACTGCAGTTTTCGCAAGAAATCCGTCACTTCATTGAAAATGGAATCCGAACAAAAAATCGGATCCACCACAAAATTCAACCCTTCGAAGGAGTTCTCACAAGCCGCCAGTGTTTGTGGACCAAACATAGGATGACTCCCAATTAAATGTACTGATGGCGGTACATGTTTCCGCAGTATTTCCTTGGGGTATGTCTGCAGAGAACAAATATGCAGAATTGTTTGCCCAGCATGAAGATGAGGAACCATTTTTTTTATAACCGATTCAAAATCAGGAATGGGAACACACGGAATGATAAGATCCGCATCACATACTGATTCAAAATCCACAAACTGATCTTGTGGATGAAAATTATTACGATCGTATATGCGCACAAAAATTGTATCTGAGAAAGGTTCGAACATTTTCTCAAATAACTTTCCCATTCGACCGTGTCCTATGATGCCGATAGTCGCAATCGTTTTTATGGTGAAGTGGTTCTTAATTTATTTGCGAGCGTTATTAAAAGATCTTGAGTAGTATCCCACCCGAGACATCCATCCGTGATGGATTTTCCTGGGATAACAGAATCATGCGAACACTTCGCAAGATTTTGACTTCCCTCTTCAAGAAAGCTTTCTGCCATCCATCCCTTCACTGTCGACATTATTTTTGGGTTTTGAGACATGATATTCAGTGTCTCCCAAAGAACCTCTGTTTGTCGTTCGTATTGCTTCACACCGTTTTTATCACGAGTATTATCATGACTTATATCGACGACAACGCTTGGATTTTGAACACCTTTTTCCTGCAAAAATTGCACTGTCTGCTCAAGATGCTCCTGTCCAATATTATGATTGCCATTCCCCCCTCTCAGTACGAGATGCGCACAAGGATTTCCTGATGTTTTTACCTGATTCTCTCCTACCGCCATGAAGTTCGGCGTTTGGCAGGCCAACACTGAATTGATTCCTATGGGAATACTTCCTGACGTAGGATTTTTGACACCGATAGGAAACTCCAACAATGAAGCCACAACACGATGTTCTTGGTTTTCACTCGATCGAGCTCCAATAGCCGCCCAGGTTAAAAGATCTCGAAAGTAACTCTGGTACCGAGGAAAGAGTATTTCATCAGCAATAGGGAGTCCTGTTTCCAAAACCTGCAGCATCATTTCTCGACAGTAAAAAATACCGGTCGGAATATGTGGTTCTGCAAATGGATCTGGCTGAACTAACGGCCCCATCCAACCTGCAATCGTGCGAGGTTTTTGGATGTACGTTCGCATAACAATCTTGATTACATCTTGTAATTCCTCTGCCAAAGGCGCAAGACGACGAGCGTATTCAACGACTTCCTCCGATGGCCAACTGCTACAGGGGCCAATAATCATGAACTTTCGAGGATCCCTCCCCATAAGGATGTTTTCTATTTCAAGACGATCCTGTTCGATCTTTGATTGAAGTTCTGGAGAAAGTGGCAGTCGCGTGAAAACTTCTGCGTATGTTGGGAGTGTGTGTTGAGTAATATGTGACATGGTATTTTGGTACTATAAAAAAAACAGACTCTGCGAGCCTGTGGGATGAAGAGAAGTGACTAAATAATTAGATTCCTTTCTTACGCCCAGGCTCTAGCCCAAGGAGAATAAAAGAAGAATCCATAAGTAGTCATTTGCATTTCGAAGGAACCCTACTTATAGTGCAAAAAAATGTCAACCATTTTTCTATCATGTGGGACCAAATACCTCCAGATCCGATTTTTAATATCTACGGTCGATACCTTGAAGACCCTCGACCAAGTAAGATAAATGCCGCGATTGGCATCCTTTTACAAAACCAAAAAGGATATGTCATGCCAAGTGTGCAACAAGCTGCTACCCACGTGAAACATGATGATTATGGATATCTGCCTATCGGAGGAGATCGCTCCTTTTTGGAGTGGGTCCGAGACCTGTACCTTCCTTCCGAGAAGAATGATTGTGTAGCCCTTCAACAAACAGCTGGTGGAACGCACGCTTGTTGGATCATGGACCAAATCGGAAAACGGTGTGGCTGGGGTCCCTTTTTAATACCTATTCCTACATGGGACAATTATTTTGTGCTTTTGGAACACGGAACGCAGACAACCTTTCCTCATATAAACAAAAAATGCGAAATCGATTGGAACGCTTATAAAAATGCGATTGAATCCGCTGACGAAGGCTCTGTACTCATTCTCCAAGCCACCGGTGCTCACAATCCAACTGGAAAAAATCTAAATGAAGCACAACGGGACGAACTCATACAAATGGTAAATAAACGAAAAATATGGGTGTACATGGATGGTGCCTACATAGGATTAGCAGCTGGTTTGAAAGCTGATACTTCTTGGGTTTCAAATATGTGGAAAGGCGTTGATCAGGTAATGCTCGGCGTGAGTTTCTCCAAAACCGCGACAATGTACGGTCATCGTCTCGGAGCTTTGATGATAAAATGCCCTGATGCATCACAAGCAAAAGCAATGGAAAGTTACATGCAAGCCGCAATGCGTGGAAGCATCTCTATGCCTCCTCGATGGGGAAGTCTCATCATGCAACAGGTACAAAAAAACTACGCATCTGAATGGGAAGAAGATATCAATCGAATACAAAATCAACTGGCTCGAACTCGCAAAATACTTCAGAAATTACTAACCGATGAAGACGCTCCTTCGTCCTGGATTACAGCATTAGACGGCGAAGGATTGTTTGCACTCCTTCCCCTTTCTTCTGAAACAATCGAACAAATCGTACAAAAACATGGCTTATATATCTTTCAGAATGGTCGCATAAACATATCCGGTTTCATCGGATGCGAGCAATCAATCACCCATCTATTGGCAGATTCGTAAAAAATTACCGATAATTTCTTTTCCGTGCGGAGTCCCGATTGATTCGGGATGAAATTGTACGCCGTACAGTGTTTTGTTGGTGTGTTCGACAGCCATAATAATACCATCTTCCGTCTCTGCGGTGATAATAAGTTCTTCTGGAAAATTTTCTTTCCCAACCACAAGCGAATGGTACCGCATCGCATCGAATGGGTTCGGTAGGTTTGCAAAAAGTGGACTCGATCCAATCTGGTGAATGGTCGATGGTTGCCCGTGTTGAGGTTCGATGTGGGTGACCGTTCCTCCGTGCAGATGTCCGATAAGCTGGTGCCCGAGACACACGCCAAGGATGGGGAGCGACACGTTTTTAATGATGTCCGTACAAATCCCTACATCGTCTCCGTTCAGTGGAGTTCCAGGACCAGGGGAAAGAATTATTCCCTCGATATCCATTTTTTCAATGTCATCAAGCGTCACTTCGTCATTCAGTTTCACAATCACCTCCGCACCAAATGCACGAACGAATTGCACCAAGTTATAGGTGAATGAATCGTAGTTATCGATAATCAAGATGTTCATAGATCTGAAGGGAGAGATGTGAGAATGCGTCTGAGTGTTTGTGATTTATTCTGCAGTTCTTTCCATTCATACTCCCCAACGCTGTCTTTTACAATACCCGCTCCAACTTGTATTTTAGCGCGACCGTCTTGTATGTGCACACCTCGGATGTTGATGGCCATCTGCAAATCTCCGTTGGTAGCGATCATTCCCGTTGCGCCTCCATAGAGTCCTCGAGAACTTTTTTCTAATGATTGGATAAGGTTGATAGCTCGTAATTTCGGAGCCCCGCTCAGCGTCCCCGCTGGAAAAATACTTTGTAAAAAATCGACAGCATCGTACTGCGGATCTATTTCCGCTTCAATATCGCTGAGTAAATGCATCACGTGTGCATACGCCTGAAGGTATTTATGCTTGGTTACTTCAACGGTTTTGGGGAGAGAAATCCGCCCTAAGTCATTGCGTCCCAAATCCACCAACATATCGTGTTCCGCGTTTTCTTTGGGATCAGAAAGAAGTTCTGCTTCCGTTATTTTGTTTTCTTGCTCCGTTAATTTCCGACGACGAGTTCCAGCTATGGGCGAAACAAGTAATCGTGATCCCACTTTTTTTCCAATAATCTCTGGACTCGCACAGGTATAGATTCCGTGGTCACCGTAATCGGCAAGGATGAGATGGGTCGTCGGTTCGAGTTGTTTCAAGGCACTATAGAGCGCCAGTTCTCGGCCATGAGGAAGGGGTTCCTCAAACACATGAGACAACACCAGCTGGAACACTTCTCCGTTATAAATAGCCTCGCGCGCGGTTTTCACTCCGTCGAGAAATTGTTGATCCGGCGAATCTTGTATTCGCTTTGTTTGTGTATCAAGCGGTACCGCGGGAATCAGTTCTGTCTCACGAAGAATTTCTTCGATGTTTTCACATTTGTTTTTTGGATGCTGAAGAATGGTGATGAGATTCTGCACGTGATCAAAAACACAGACCAATCCAAACTCATACAACAGCGTTCGCGGAATATCTTCTGTGTGTTGCGATGAATATTTAGAAGAAAAATCAAAAACAGACTCGAACGAAAGACTCCCCATGAGACCTCCAGAAAAATACGGATTTTCCGAAAAGCTGTGACAACGAGTGAGTGTTTCACGAAGATGCGATGCTATCTCGTCTGATACTTCTCCCTTTTGTACAGGATCACACGCCACAAAAGAAATCCGATTGGTTTCATCTTGCACCGCTGATTCGAGCAACATCGCTGGCGCCCCGTAGGCTTTTCGCAGAGATGCAAAAAGGGACAGTGGGGTAAGCCCAGGGAATGAAGAGAGTGGAAAGGCTTTCATGAGAGATATGACGTAATTTCTTTCAAAAAAGCTTCGGTTTCCTCCCATCCTAAACACGCATCAGTCAGTGAGGTTCCACTGACGCACTCCGCCCCATCGGCCGGAATATCTTGGTTTCCCAGATGCAAAAAGCTCTCCATCATAATTCCTTTCACCGCTCCCTCAGGATGCTCTTTCCTGTACGTGAGCACACTTTCGGCAACGACGAGTTGGCTGAGTGTGTTTTTCTTCCCATTCCCATTGATACTATTTTCATGACTCGCATCAACGATGATAGATGGGTTTTGGATCTTTTGTGCCAAAATCATTTCCGTCGCGAGATCGAGCACATGCGGGTAATAATTGGGTCGTCCTCCGCCCCCTCGCAAAACAAGATGCGCGTACGGGTTCCCGGTCGTTTCAACCACTTCTCCCAGATGTGGAAATGGGCCGTTCCCCTCTTGTGCGACAAGCACACTCTGAACGGCTTTTGTCAGATCACCACTCGTAGGATTTTTCATTCCCATTGGAAAATCGATCCCCGACGCAACCATTCGTTTTCGTTGCAATTCTGATGACCGAGCCCCGATACATCCGTAACTATACAAGTCACTCAAGTACGGCAGACAAAGGTCTGTGTACAACACTTCATCCGCAATGGGCAGGTCTATTTCTTCTGCAATGTGAAGCATCATTTTTCGGCAATACGCAATACCAGCCGGAACATCCGGTTCTCCGAAGGGATCTGGATGGAGCAATGCGCCTTTCCATCCAAACGTGGTTCGTGGCTTTTGTGTGTAGACCCGGAAAACAACTTTCACTTTGTCTTTCAAGGATTCGGTCGCCGCTTTGAGTTTTTGAGCGTACTCAATCACTGCGTCTTCTGGCCACGCACTACACGGCCCGATGATCAGCAGGAGTCGTTTATCTTTTCCTGATAAGATGTCCTGTATTTCCTGTCTATGCTGAGCAATACGCTTTTTCGTTTCTGAAGAAAGTGGGTATTGTGCGAGCACATCAGAAGCCTTTGGAAGTGGGGAGACTGTCGTAAATGTCATGATATTTTATTGAGAAAGGAATCAAATTGTTCTTTTGAAAAGTGACCGTGTTCGTCTTCGATGGCGGATGCGGTGTCAAAAAAAGTCGCATCGGGATACTGCTGGAGAAGCGCTTCCACATTGTCAGCCTGAATCCCTCCTGCAATCGCGTACGCCTGATGAGATTCTCGACAACACTGTACCGCTTTCTCGAGCAATGCTGTTTCTGCTGCCTTCCCTTTCCCTGGCAGAGGACCATCTAAAAGAATAATTTTTACATGCCCAAGATACTTCATTACCGCCTCAATGTCATGTTTCTTCTGTAAGGAAATCCCCTTTATAACAGGTCGTGATACACCTTTAATGAAGGCGAGCGATTCTTGTCCGTGAAGCTGAACACAATCCATATTATATTTTGTTGAAAGCAATTGCACTTCTTCAAGTGATTGGTTTTGAAACACCCCCACGTACTGGGAACGCTTGGGAATTGTTTCAAGTTTTTGAAGAAACTCCAGTGTCACACATCGCCGAGAATCGGGAACGAAATTGAATCCCACATACGCGACATTCTTGTCCGCGCACGCGTCCACCATTTCTGTATTTCGAATTCCGCAGATTTTTGTTTTCATCGTACTATTTCTGTTAAAAAATCTTCCACATCCGAGAGTTTCTTTTCCTTATTGTAAACATTCACAACAGCCGATCCGATGACGGCTATATCTGCATGGTTCAAGGTTGACTGCACATGCTCACGAGTACTAATCCCAAACCCAAGAGCAAGAGGAATATCAATATACTGGCGCACGGTACGGAGGTATTCGGAAAGATTTGGATTCAAGGTCGTTCCCTCACCCGTGATGCCTTCTCGACTTACACAGTAAACAAACCCCGTCGCCACCGTGGCAATCTGTTTTAATCGCTCGACCGTGGTCTGTGGAGAAACAATCTGAATCGCATGGAGTCCATGACGGGTACATGACGATACATAATGCTCCCTGTCTTCTTCATCCAGTGGCATATCGGGCACAATCAATCCGTAGACACCCAGTTCGCCAGCGCGTTTACAAAACGCCTCTACGCCATATGCATACACCACATTGAAATAAGTCATAAAAAGAAGCTGCGTTTTCACCGTTGTTTTCAATCGTTCCATCAACTGAAAAATATCCTCAGTGGTGGTGTTATTTTCAAGCGCCACTTTTTGCGCCCCCATCAAGGTTGTTCCATCCGTGACCGGATCTGAAAAAGGAATTTGAATTTCAATAAAAGAAACTCCCAATCCGTCCATGCATTTCACGAGTTTCTCGGATATTTTGAGATCCGGATACCCCGCTACGATATGGGTCATTAATTTATTCATATTGTTGAAGGTGTGAATGGAGGTATTGATTGAAGTCATCATTCGCAAACTTCGGAGCTGTGATAAAGAGATCTTTATCTCCTCGCCCACTTACGTTCACGACGATAGATTTGCTAGAATCCAACATTGACGCCAGTCGAATTGCTTCTGCCACCGCATGGCAACTTTCTAGTGCCGCAATAATCCCTTCTGTGCGCGCCAATAGATCGTACGCTTCGAGAACATTTTCGTCCGTCGCATAGGTCATCTGAATACGTCCTTCGTTTTGCAGATATGAAATCTGTGGGCCTACGCCGCTGTAATCAAGTCCCGCAGAAATGCTGTGTGTATTTTTCAGTTGTCCATCATTATCTTGGAGGAAATACGTTTTCATACCTTCCACCACGCCCACACTTCCGGTTTGAAATCGAGCCGCATGATCGCACTCCTTTGGGGTTTCGGTAATCCCCTTCCCGCCTCCCTCCACTCCGATAAGCTGAACATTCGCGTCGTCGAAAAAATCAAAGAATGATCCCATCGCATTTGATCCTCCGCCCACACACGCAATAACAACATCGGGAATATTCCCCGTCAGGTTCGTCATTTGATCTCGAATTTCTTCGCTGATTATTTTTTGAAAAAACGTATTCATCACTGGATAGGGATGCGGCCCACAGACCGTTCCGAGTAAGTAATGCGTATCGTGTGGATTTTGAAGCAAATCACGAAGTCCGGCATTCACCGCATCGCGAAGACTCTGACCTCCTTCTTCAACAGGGACCACTTCTGCCCCCAATCGTTCCATCCAAAAGACATTCGGCCGTTGTCGTTCGTAGTCTTTTCGTCCCATATAAATACAACATTTCATTCCGAATTTCGCGCACACCGTTGCCGTTGCCACACCGTGTTGCCCCGCTCCTGTCTCGGCAATAATACGTGTTTTGCCCATTCGTTTCGCAAGGAGAATTTGTCCCAAACAATGGTTCATCTTGTGAGCACCAGTATGATTCAGTCCTTCGTTTTTAATATATATCTTCGCTCCCCCAAGTTTCTCTGTGAGATTTTTGGCACAAAAAAGTGGCGTCGCTCTCCCCGAATAGTGTTCATACAAATCTTTTAAATCCTGTAAAAAACTTTCGTCTTCTTTCGCTTTAAAAAAAGATTTTTGCAGGTTTTTCATAACGGGCATCAACATCTCGGGCACATAACATCCCCCAAAGTCGCCGAAGCGACCCGTTTTATTTAACAGCGTTTGTCGGTAATTCGTTTGGTTCATTGAGTGATAAGAGATGAAAGAAATTTCGGCACATCCTGATCTTTTTGTTTCATAAGCACTGTTCCGAGAAGAACCGCATCGGCCAATCCACGCACCGTTTCAATGTCCTCAGACGTCTGCATTCCTGATTCTGCCACACGAATAATCCCATTTGGGATCAGCGGTAACAACCTTTCAAATCGTTCGAACTCAATCGGCAATCCTTCCTTTTGGAAGTTCCGACTATTCACACCAATAATTTTGGCGCCCGCTTGTACGGCAGTCATGAGGGAAACTTCGTTCTGGATTTCTACCAAGGGTTCCATGCCCAGATCCCGACCATATTCGATAAGTTCTGAAAGATTCGCGCCTGTTTTTTCGATCACTTCCATCATGAGTAAAAAACTCGCCGCTCCAAAATATCGGGCCTGTGCAATTTGGTTTTTTGTAAAAATAAAATCCTTCCGAATCACCGGAATTGATACCGCTTCGGCTACCGAGAGAAGGTCTTCACAACTCCCTCCAAAAAATTCTTTGTCTGTCAGACACGATAATATCGTGGCACCAGATTGCTCATATAATTGCGCCCGCTGAGACGAATCTACCGAACGAATAGCTCCCTGGGAAGGCGATTGTTGTTTCACTTCTGCAATAATATGAATCTGACTTTCTGTCGGACGAGAAAGAACTTCCACGAAAGAATTCTGATTCGGATTCAAGTCTCGTTCCATAAAATTGGGAAGCATCGCGACCTCCTTGAGTTTGTGTTCGAGAATGGTATCGAGGATGGTCATTGTTGAAATGAAGAGAAGAAATCTTTCGCAACACGATAATTAATATCAAGGAACGCTTGTTGCGCAGACGTCGCTGTTCCGTCTAATAATGATTGGAACATCTGCACATTTTGTTCTTTTGTTTCTCCGCCTTTTATAAGGGTGAAATCTGTCACGCGCTCAATTCCAAAATCTTCCGGCACAAACGTGCCTTCTTCAATGTTCCCATTAATAACTTTGAAATAATGCGTTTCTCCCCCAATCGAAACTTCATCCAGATCAAAGACCGTATCGTGCACCAGAAGCGCATCCTTCCCGAGCTCGGCACAGGCTTCTGCCAGTTTACGGGCCGTGGGAATATCTTTGACCCCGATCAGTTGAGCGGTAAGAGTGCTCATGGGACTCAGCAATGGACCGACCAGATTAAAAATTGTCGGATGGGGCAATGACTTCCGAACCGATACAAGGAGTCCGAGTATTGGATGAAACGCTGGTGCAAACAAAAACGCAATATTTTTATCCCGAAGTTCTCCATGCGTTTGCTCTGGTGTCTTGCACGCCGGGAATGAGGAGTGTTCAATAATATCAAAACTCCCACATCGCCCCAAACTTGATTTGTTTCCGTGTTTCGCAATAGAGAACTCTTTTGAAAGTTTTACCGCAAGCGCTGTGGAAAGATTCATTCTTTGTTTCCTCGTGCCCCCCGTTCCACAAACATCAAACAATTTCATACCTTCGGGAGTGGGAACGACAACCTTTTGCGATTCGAGGAACCGCACTATTTGCACAATATCAGACACAGATTCTCCCATGCAGTAGAGCTTCTCAAGCGCTTCTCCTATGCGTTTTTGGGTGGTCTGGATGGTTTCTATATCTTGAAGAAGTTGCATCGTGTATTTATGTAGTCTTGTACTCACACATTAATACATAGATACAAAGAAAAAGTCAAAAGATTTTTTAATAAAAACATAAAACCGGATACGTATTCCATAAAATGGGATGGCTGGCTACTTGGGAATATAATCTTTTCGGAGTTTTTCATATATGCCATGTAGCCTATTTATCTCATCATAAAAATAGCATATGGAGCTCTTGAGATATTCATCATCTAATACTTGAACAATTTCAGCAGTAACTCTGTTGTTGGTTGGTGGAGAAAATTTATAAACCGTCCAAGGTCCGCCTTCGTTCGTAGCTAGCATTCTTCCGTGCGCTAGTGCATGACGGATACGCAAGATTCTATCTTTATCAAGGCATTCTTTAGGAAATTTTTCATTAAACAAATTTATCAACTCAGTGGGGTTTTTGAAATTAGTAAAATGATTTTCGTCCAACTCATCTCCCTCTTTACACTTCAAAGCAGAACCAAAGGTACTATCCAATTCTTTCTTTGATTTGAATTCTTGTATTTGGAGACAGAACCTAATTATTAACTCTAAGGAAAGATAATTCACCCATAGCTCACCAGTTTTTTCGATAAGTGGATTCTTCATAAAATTTCTAAAATATTTCTTTGGCTGGGGCGGAGGGATTCGAACCCCCGATACTGGCACCAGAAACCAGAGCCTTACCACTTGGCGACGCCCCATAGCCGAACGCAGGGTAGTATTTTTTTGGAATATTTCAAGCTCGATAGGGTCCGGAGCCTTTCGGGCTCCGGACCCCAACCTTGACTCTCTTGACACTTTACATTTTTTGTATATATTATGAAAGATAGGTTTTTGCAGGAACACTCGTTACACTGCCCTCCCTGTCCATTACTATGAAATTTGAAAACTTACACCTGATTGAACCGATTCTGAGTGCTATAAAATCAAAAGGGTACACCGTACCAACGCCCATCCAAATGCAGTCAATCCCGCCTATTCTAGAGGGACGAGACATCATGGGATGTGCGCAAACAGGAACCGGGAAAACCGCTGCCTTTGCCATTCCCATGCTCCAAACATTGTATAAAAAACGGGAATCGAAAGAGTGGCCACGAGGCATAAAAGTGCTCATTGTCACGCCTACACGAGAACTCGCGATTCAGATTGGAGAAAGTTTTACTGATTACGGAAAAGGTCTGGGATTCGATCACGCGGTTATCTATGGAGGGGTGAAGCAACACTCCCAAGTGAGAAAACTGAAAAAAGGTGTTGATATTGTTATCGCCACTCCAGGACGACTTCTCGACCTCTGCAATCAAGGATATATTCCCTTGCAAAATTTGAAATTTTTCACCCTCGATGAAGCCGATCGTATGCTCGATATGGGATTTATTCATGATATCAAGAAGCTTATTAAAAGACTTCCCCCAAAGAGACAGTCTCTCTTTTTCTCGGCAACAATGCCGCCGACTATTATCACGCTCGCGGGAAGCATGCTTACGAATCCCGTACATGTGGAAGTGACCCCTGATGCTCCAACGGCAGACACGGTGGCTCAAAAAATGTACATGGTCGCAAAAGCAAATAAAAAAAATCTCCTTCGTCACGTTCTCAAAGACCCAGCTATTCCCTCTGCTCTCGTGTTCACGCGAACCAAGCATGGAGCGGACAAACTCGCAAAATTCATGAATGTCTCAGGGATAAAAACTGAAGCCATTCACGGAAACAAATCGCAGAATGCTCGACAAAAAGCACTGCAGAACTTCAAATCAAATCAAACCCGAGTACTCGTGGCAACTGATATCGCCGCCCGAGGAATTGATATCAAAGAACTCTCTCACGTGATCAACTTCGAAATTCCAAATGAACCAGAAACCTACGTCCACAGAATTGGACGAACGGGTCGTGCAGAAAGATCTGGAATCGCGCTTTCATTCTGTGATGAATCTGAACGAGATTTTGTTCAGGATATTCACAAGCTCATCAATCAACAAATCCCAATCACCGAAGAGCATCCCTTTCATATAACTTTTGCACCCAAGACATCTGGGAAAAGGTCATCTTCAAAACCGAGACAATTCAGCAGACCCTCTACTCGCCCTACGCAGAGTCGAAGAGGTGGATTCCGACGAGGAGGAAGACGATAATCTTCGCATAACAAAAAGCACCCTAGAAAGAGTGCTTTGAGTGTTTTTTTAAATTTTTCTTCTTTAATAAGAATTATAAATGGAAGAAGAACTATGATATCCCGTTCGATTTTCATTCGTTATAATCGTTATAGAATCTAATACCCATAATACCTCCTGAACACGAAATCCAATATATTGACGAATACCTGTGTCCTTTTTTTCTTTCAAAACAATCTGAAGAAGACTTTTATACTTAAAATCTTTTCTTGTCATAAAAGATTCTGTCCAGGCTATCTCCGGATCTTTTAAAAAAGATTTCCACGATATTACAATACTGCTATCTGCACCGATTGAAATAAAAAATGCTACTTTACTAACAGGCCGATGATTGATGATGTCAGATTCAATTACATAGTTTTTTGGTGGAGCAGGTTCAAACTCAAAAAGATGCTTCCTAATAATAAAGAAGTAACTGCACCCAACCACCACCATGGCAAGTAAAATAATGCCAAGATGTTTTAAGACGTTTCTAATTTTTGGTTTTTGTTCCATGATTTCAAATTTAATTTTTAATTCAAGTAATTCTCCTGACCACGAGCTGTGAGCAAAACAATTACCTGAATCTGTTCGATACAAAAAGAGAAGAAAATTTCAAAGAACACTTGCCCCTTGTTTCTTATTTTTTCAAATAAAAACGAGAGTACTTATGTTTATTAGTACTTTCTACAAAAAGTGTCAATATTTTATTTCTTAATTTTTCCTTAATTCCCTCCCTATTTTTTTTATCGTTTTATCTAATAATTTTTCTTAAATCAGTGAAAATATAAACTTTATTACGAACTTGTTTAGGAGTCACATCTCTGACAATTTGTAATTCAACAAATTTTTCTATAACAGAATAAAGTGTTTGATTGTTAGAAATTTTTGCAATTTTTTTAATAAAGTTTGTTGTAAATATTGGTTTGATAAAAATAGCATCTAGAAATGTGTTGGCATAAATGGAGTTAATTTCAGGCATTCGTTCTTTTAACCCTTTATATAATGCTTCTATTTTTTCTACACGCTCAATAGTAAGCTTTGTTTGTTCGTAAACTGCATCAAGAAAAAAGGAAATCCAAGGTATCCAATCTCCGTTTTTACTTACATTTCCCAGTAGCTCATAATAAACACT
Source organism: uncultured Candidatus Peribacteria bacterium (assembly GCA_964513975.1). GTDB lineage: Bacteria > Patescibacteriota > Gracilibacteria > UBA4473 > UBA4473 > CAZVBV01. The sequence continues at coordinate 31,345 of CAZEON010000001.1, read as the reverse complement.
TCGATTTTCTTCCAAGAACTCACTAATATAAATATTAGGATACGCTGTTACTTTTTTTTCATAGAGAAATAATGGAATAAGCAACCTTCCGACCCTTCCGTTTCCATCCATAAACGGGTGAATGGCTTCGAATTGATAATGTGCAACCGCTATTTGTACAAGTGGATCAAGAACTTCTTCTGAGTGAATGTATTTTTCAAGATTCGAAAAAAGGTTTGGAATCTTTTGTGGTTCAGGAGGAACATATGTTGCCTCTTCAATAGTTCCTCCATATGGTCCGATAAAAACTTTGTTTTTTCGAAATTGACCTGGTGCTTTGTTGTGTCCACGAGCAGAATTTAAAAGTATCTTATGAAGCTCTTTTATAACGCTTGCTATCAATGGTTTTTGGGCCAATATATCTTTCCCGTACTTGAGTGCAAAACGGTAATTTAAAATTTCACGATAATCTTTTTCTTTCTCATTTTCTTCTGACTTGGTTTCTTGAGCGTCGAGTAGTAAAACTTCCTCAAATGTAGCCTGTGTTCCCTCAATTTTAGAACTTAAAACTGCTTCTTTAGTTTCAAAAGATCTTTGAATAATTTCTGGATTTGGCAATCTTTTAACAGCTTCATCATAGCGAGCCACTATGTCTCTTGCCTTTATAATTTTAGAAAAGATAGGGGAAAGGTTTAGTTCTGGGGGTAGCAAAGGTGGATCGAATGAATGTTTTGTCATATTTATAGTTATTCTAAACATTGGAACCATAATAGTTATTATTCTAGTTTGCAAGCATTTTCTAGAATAAAAACAGGATTAATTCCAGACCCTAGAATAATTAATTTTATTATTCTAATTTTAAAAGTTTTTTAGAATAAGAAATTATTTCTTAATTTTTCCTTAAATCCCCCTCTTTCTTTTTTTCCGCAAAAAAGGTGAAATCATCCCCATGACCCCCCGCGTATTTTTGTTCGGAATACTGATTCCCTGCCTCTGTTTTGCTGAAGTAAGAATCACCGAAATCTCCCCCGCCACTGTTGGCGATGAGAAGGAGTGGTTTGAGTTTACGGTGCAATCGAGTGAAGAGGTCTCTCTGGCGAACTGGAAAATTTCAAACGGCACGACACAGAAATTGTTTTCTGATTATGCGGATCGACTGACGCTTCATTCTGAAGGAGTGCTGAGTGAAGAACTTGTCTTTACTCCTGAAGGGGAAATTGCGTATTTCTCATGGACACAATCCCCTCTGAGTCTCCCAAACGGTGGAGGCACTGTGCAGATTATGAATGATGTCGACGAAGTACTGGATGAAGTGACCTATCTCGATACCAAGTCGGGAACCTCTGGAGGATTCCCCTACGCCGAGATCTGGAACCGACGAGATGCGACGAATGAAGTTTTTCCTTTGATTTATAAAAGCAGTGGAGATCCCAATTTCCGCCATTCCAAGGGATTTTTGAATTACTCAATGCCGACTTTCCCGGACGATGTGGAGATATCAATCAATGAGGTATCACTCGATGGAAATTTTGTAGAACTGCGAGTCTCAAGCGATGCAAATTTGAAATATATGGAGCTCAAGAAAAAAAGCTCTCCGCGCACAGTACTGTTCCAGACCTCTGATTTATTGGTGGAAGATGACGAGCTAATTATAATCGAAACGGATCTTTCAGGAGGCTCTGAAACATTTGAAGTTATCCTCTATGCAGGAACGAGCTGGGAAGTGAGTGAGGATTTTGTCTGTTGGAAAAAGGGCAATATCAGTCAGTCTGTCGCGAGTGAAGTTGAGAAGAAAATTGGCGAAGGCGTCTGGTCTGGTGAGTGTATAAATATTACAGACCGAGTGGAAAACGAATCCTTTGCCCGTGATGGAAATGACACTGATACAACTACTGATTTTCTGCACCACTATCTCGGTTCACGAGGAATTGAGAACTCTTTCCCCAATACGATAAATCAAACCCCAACCGCGAAATTCCTCGTGCAGGGCGGAGCAAAAATCCATGAAACTTCACTCAATCTCACGGGATTTGATGGGACGACGCTAACCTCGACCGATCCGAATGGAAGTTTTGATATTAAGCAGTATCAGTGGACAGTGAATGGAAAATCCTGCGGGGAGTATGCAACGGATTTTTGGGAGTGGCGACAAACCAGAATCGGAGAACGGACCTGCGAGGAGGAATCCACGCGTTCCAATCCCGACCGGATTTATTTTAACTTTGAAAAAAAAGACGCCTTCACGGTGACACTCGTTGTTGAAGATTATTCTGGCGCTACGCACACCTTCACACAATCGTTAACAAAAGATCCATTCAAAGTTGGCGCAGGGAGTGCACCAAGTGCATTTACCAGTAGTCTGAAAAAATGGATCGAGAAAGAACTGACCAAGGCCCCTCGCAATGCGGAGGTGAAGACAGGAGAAGTAGCCGATGATTTTTTTGCTGACTTCCTCGCCACCATCGATGCAAATAATCTCATGAAAGATTATACTGATTTTTCAACCTTCGCTTCCCCAGTTGCAATTGTGGAATATACTCCACTGCAAAGAACGTTATTTCAAAAAGATAAATTTAGTTCAAATCAAAAACAAAAAATATCAAAGAATATTGGTCTCGTTTTTCTAGAACCGTGGTGTTTTTAAATTCCCCCCTTTGTCATTCCGAGCGCAATCGAGGAATCCCTTCTTTTGAGTGTGATAAAAAAGCGATTTCTCCGCAGAGCCTGTCCTCGAAAAATCGGAGAATCGAAATGACAATATGGAATGAGAAGAGATTATCGCATCTGCTGCCACTCCGCTGGAGTAAGAATCCGATGAAACATATCCTGTGGGAATCCCACAACCTGTACGTTATCAATCAGAACCTGGCGATTCGCAAGGATGTTATCGTGAATTCCCTGTAACATGGGAATCAAACTCTGCACACGATTGAGCGTGTAATAATACGCCGTGACCTTTGTCTTTTGTGTCACAAAATCTTGGTACAAACGAGATTTCTCCGTCAAAAGATATTCTACTCTATCCCCATCCAATACTTCAATGCTCATCGACAACTGTCGATCATATTCGAGCATTTCCGCTTCCGAAGCTAGTGATTGTGCCGATGCTCGACTCTGTTCTGAATTTAACGTCATCACAATTCCTTTTGATTCTTCAAGAATTCCTCGAAGCGCGCCAAGCGTTCCATCGATCTTTTTCGCTCTCACATCAGCATCTTCTGAAGAAAGTAAATCTGCCGTTGTCAGATCAAAAAATCCTTCTGCTCGTTTCGCCCAATAGAGTGATCGAGAAAGAATCTGTGCATTTTGTGCTTGCCGAGTGTTCTCCATCCAATCAGCCCAAAGGCTCGCTTTGTACGCATAGTTTTCCGCAAGAACACTTGCTATTGGTACTTCTTTTGTTCCCACAGGCGTCTCCACTTTTTTCTCCACTTTCTTTTGTGGTTCCTTCTTTTTTTCTGGAATCACTTTTTTCGTTTCTCTCTTTACACTTTCTTCTGCATTTATCGAACGATGAATTTTATTGAAAGGATTATTCACGGGTCGCCAGATAACCCACGCCAAAAGCGCAATTACTCCAAAAACAAGCACCATCTTGAGGAAACTCCACGCAACTTTCTGAAAAATCCAAAAAACATTTCCGTCATTTTCGATAAGCAATTCATTTCCTTTCTCATCTACCACTTCTCCTTCTTCTTGTATGTCTTCCTTTTTCTCTTCAGCAGACGCCTGAGTTGATGCAGGTGTTTGAACTACTGAAGGCGCAGGGGTCACTGGCGTCTCTTTATCAGGATTTTCAAAAGGATTCTCCGTCCCTTTTACTGGCGCTTTTGGAGCGACACTTGAGGCAGGAGCATCTGTTTTTTGAGGAGAATCAGAGAATGGATTGTCCATTTACTAATTTTATCACTTATTTGGTATGAAGTCAAGGTTCTGGCCCGCATAAAATGCTGCAGCTATCGCATCAACACCATCATCGAGCTTCGGTACTTTGTCTAATTTGAACATCATTTGTGCCATTTTTTTCATATCCGGCTTCTTTGCTTGTCCATTTCCCGTAAAACACTGTTTTATTTCGACGGGTTTGGGTTCAATGATCTGAGCTCCGTACTCATGGGCGAGAAGAATAAGAACCCCTCGCACCTGTGCCACCTGGATTCCGGTGGTAACATTTTGAACAAAGAATAAATCCTCAATCGAAACCACATCTGGTTTGTGTTGCGCCAAAATCGCCTTGAAGTCGTTGGCGATTTCGAAAAGTCGGTCCGCGAAATTTGTATTTGGTTTTGTTTTAATCACCCCAAACGTTTCGAGTTTCATATCCCCCTTCTCTTTGGTCAGGATTGCAAACCCACAAAGCCCGTATCCAGGATCAACACCTAATATCTTCATCGTTCCCATTGTGGCATATTTAGGATGGAAAATCGACCGCCCTCTTTTGTCATTCCGCATTTATTGCGGAATCAGACGATTGGAAGTTATGACTTTCTGGAGCGAAGCGAGCACAAAAACTAAAGGTTTGATCCCAAAACAAGTTCGGGATGACAGGAAATTTTTCAATTGATAATTCGTGATTTTCCATTAATAATTCCCCCAACATGAATATCAAAGATCAACAAAACGCTTGGGAAGAAAACTGGAAACAGAACGCTCCGCTCTTTGGAACAAAACAATGGGTCCCCGATCCGAACTTTTTGTTTTTTATAGAAATTCCGATTCCATCCAGTATGAGAACTGAAATGGAACAGGTGTTAGAGAAGTTGAAATTCCGAGAATCTTTTTCACAAGGACACTGGATTGCACCTCAACGAATGCACATCACACTTGCCCTCCCCGGACGCATGGGAGTGCACTTTCAGCAGAACGAAGTGAGTTTTATGGAAAAAGCAATTGAGAAGATTTTAGAAAACACGAAGCCATTTGAGGTAATCTTGAGCAACGTAAATTGTTTTCCCGACAGCCTCTTTCGAGAAGTGTTGGACGAATCGGGAGAACTACAACGATTGCACAATGAGATTTGCAAAGCGATCCCCTTTTCTCAAAATCCAGAGTACCGATTTGAAAACTACAAACCGCATGTCTCACTTTTTTACGGAGCGCATCATGCTGATTTATTGAACGAATCGTTTGATAGAATATTGGAATCGTCGATAATAAAGGTGGAAAAAGTGTTTTTTGGAAAAGCGAAAAACGAGCACGGGGAATATGAAAAACATATTCTTCGCGAATTCCTGCTTACATGAAATATATTCTTAAATGGCTTCTCGTACTACTCGTCATCTTTATTGGATGGATTGGAGTGCTGTATTCTTTTCAAGAAAAATTTATTTTCCCAGCTCCAGGAAATTACGTTCAACATCCAATTCCCAGAAATTTCGATTGGGAAGAAGTTAATTTTCGCACAAGTGATGATGTACTCCTTCATGGATGGTGGATGAACGTCGGATCCACAGAGACTGTGGTCTTTTTTCACGGGAATGCAACAAACATTTCCTACTACACTGGACAGTTGTATATGCTCAAAAAACTCGGTAAAAACGCTCTCTTTTTCGACTATCGCGGATATGGACAAAGCGAGGGGAAGATAAAAAGAGAAGAAGATATATATCTCGATGGACAAGCTGCTATCGATTTTCTGAGCGAAGAGAAGCACGTTTCGCCCCAACACATTACATTGTGGGGATTCTCTGTGGGAACAGGTGTTGCAACCGAAATAGCACTCCGAAATCCTGTTGCAGCATTGATACTTGAAGCACCCTTTCTATCCGTTCCCACACTCGCGCATAAATTCCTTCACTTTTCACCCCCACGATGGTTGTTCCAATACCAATTAGATAATGAATTAAAAATTTCAGAACTCACTCTCCCTCTTCTGATTCTCCATAGTCCGGATGACCAAATGGTTCCTTTTTCTCATGGAGAAAAGCTTTTTAAAAAAGCTGAAACTGAAAAACAGTTTATCGAACTTACAGGCGGACACAATAACGCTATTTCTAAATCGTCATCACTCTATTTTTCAACACTTCAAGATTTTTTGCCATAATCAATCTGTTGTTTTATTATAAACACAATGAAAAAGTTATTGATTCTTCTCTGCCTCTTCTCAAGCATATTTATCTCCGGATGTAATGAAGAGGAGCTTATGAAAGCTTATCATGAGGCAAAAGCAATCCCCGCACAAGCAGTGGTTAACACCGTCGGAAAGCTCGTTACTGCCGAATCTCTTTTTTCAAGCCCACAATACGAATATACCCCAGAAAGCTTGGAAAAACTGTTCCTCAAAAATGAGTACTTTATTCTCGTAGAAGATTACGCATTTTTTTACTGTTATGACAAATCGACACGCACTTTTAATGATGTGAATTTTAATGAAAACTACACCGTCATCGGAGTTAATAAATTAGGAGATAATGTACTTGTACAAGGAACTCCTCCCTTTCGTGCACAATGGAAAGATCTTTCCAATATTTCAAAAATTAATCGCAACTCTACGCAATTTGAATCTATTCTCGATATTCGTGATGGAAACTGTTTTGAAATAAAAATCGATGAGGATTATATTCAATCACTTCCTCAAAATAAACTTCTTCGAAAAGTTCCAACAGAACCAAGTGAATGGGAAAAGATGGTGAAGGAAATGAAAAATTTCGCGACTCCAATTGAAGACCTCCTTGACTTCTTTTCCACTGATAAAGAAGAAGAAAAAGAAACATTACAACCAGAAACAAAAACAACTTTGGATAAAATCGAAAATTTCACAACTTCAATCGAAGACCTTTCTGACTCCATTCATTTAGAAGAAAAATTAGAAACACAACCAAAAGCAAAAATAACAACTTTGGATATCCGGTCACGAAAATAGCAATCACGCCAAATATTCCCGAAATAGCAATCATTAAAAGAGCTGTACGCTGTTCTCCTATTTTGCGAGATAAATTATGATGGAGATGTTTTTTATCCCCTCGGAAAGGTGATACTTTTTCTTTCCATACTCGACGCACAATCACAAAGAGAAGATCAAGAATCGGCAGTCCAAGGACAAGTAATGTCGTTGCTATTTTCGTTCCTGCAAAGATAGAGAGTACTGCAAGAAGAAATCCTAATACCTGTGATCCACTATCTCCAAGAAGAATTTTCCCACGCCAGAAGAGGAGAAATGCCCCTCCGCAAATCCCTGCCAAAAAGAAACTCGCAAGCAGAAACGATTCGAGTCCTGCTTCCCAAGCTACTTCTTGTCGAATCAGTCCAAAGATTCCCAGTGTCAAAAAACCAACCCCTGAAACTCCCACCGATAATCCTTCGATTCCATCAAACCAGTTCATGGCATTCTGAATCAGCATAATCCAAACCACCGTTAGTCCGAATGAAATAATGGGTATCGTTGTGAGATCGAAACTTGCTCCCGCAGAAAATGGATTTCCAATAAACGCAATCCGAATCCCGTAATAAAAAACAAGTCCTGCGGCAATTAAATGAATGAGTCCCCGAATCCACACAGGGAGTGGTTTCCTATCATCGATAAAACTTATCACTCCGAGCAATGCCAATGGAATACTGAGAAACCAAAGCATCGGTTCTGTCACAAAGAAAAGAATACTCAGTACCAAAATCACCAGTCCTCCTGGATATGGAATTCGTTTTCTCTTTAATCCATATCTATAAGGAAAATCGAGCAGTCCGAGTGCTGGGAATATTTTTACAGCCCCCCATGTCAAGATGAGTGACAAAACAAAACCAATCAGAAAAAAGAATGACAATTCCATTGTTCCGATTATTAGTTATCAGTTCAGAATTATCAATTGATTTTCATATTCGCTATCGCTTGGGGGTTTGGGAACGAGAAGTGTTTGAGCGCCAATGGAACTCGGCAACTTTGTGCTATACCAATGAAAGCGAGTTTTTTTTTCCAGAACTTTTTGGTTCTTTTTAGTTATAAAAAGAACAGTTCTCTCAATATCCAACCACGATAAAAGAAGGGATTCCTCCGCTTCGGTCGGAATGACAAGAGTGAGGTTTTTAACTTCCGAACTGCCCCATCGCCACAATATCATCATGTCGCCCAGCCATTTGATACAACCACTGCAATCGTGCCATGATATTTTTGGGAGAAGTGAGAAACACTTCTGAGTGAAGAATGGCAAACACTTCTCGTGAAACTTCTGTCTGAATTTTTCGTTGAAGCAAGATGCGAATTTCCCGCGGAACACGGTCGAGCATGTAGAACGCTTTTTGCGACAACTTCTGATCTTTCCCAAAGAGAATCTCAATCAATCCTGGAAGAGCCCGTGCATCTCCAAATTTCGCAAGCGCAACTAATGCGTGCAATCTGATGTTGTCCGACTTGTGATTGATAAATTTGTACAGTGTTTCCTGTTGCATTTTATCCTGCACCTCTCCAATCGCATACAACGCTGAGATCTGGTGCTTTACTTGTTTACTTGTTACCAATTCCTGCAAGATTGCCCGCAATGGTTCTTTTTCTTCAAACTTCCACAACGCAATCACCGCGTGTGATTTGATTCGCGGATCACGATACTCAAGATACTTTTGTACGTAGAAAACGATTTCCGGATCATCAAACATTCGGCATGAACGCAGGTACACAGATTTTAATTTATCATCCGCCTTTCGCATGTTCTTGAGAAAAAACGGAGCGACTTCATGATTTGGAGAATGTTTAAAGATATTCATCACCAGCAACTTTTTGAAGTGCGGATGTTTCGCTTTCGCAAACAATTCCTGCAATGTTTCTCTCAAATGGTAGTGCGTAAACGCATGATCTTCCCAGTACGAAGTCGGAATGTTTAGATGAAAAAGTGAATCAGCAATTCTCATCTTTGTTTCCAAATTCTCATCTTTGTCTCGCAAGATATTTAAATACACATGAACAACCCGTGGATCATTAATCGCAGAAATTGTGTTGATAATTTTTTCTCGAATAAGATCGATTTCATCTCTGTGTTGAAGTTTCTGAACGAGAATATCAGCTCGATCTTTGTGTCCTCTTTGTCCAAGTACTTCAATCGAATGAAGCTTCCCTTCAATATTTTGTTCTGATTCCAAATTTGCTTTTGAGAGTTGAGTGAAACTTTTCCAAGAAGGAAAACAAATCAGCAACAAGATCACTGTCACTCCTGCCGCTGCAGGAAAGATAAATATACTCGGAACGGAAAAGAGGAGCAACACTCCGAGCCCAATTCCAAACGGTCTGATAATTCCTTCCAAAAAAAGTCGCACTGATTCTCTCCGATGAGAGAACACTGAGTAAAAACTAATATGATACGCCGATTCTCCAATTGAGTGCGTTCCGTGTTGGATCGCTCTGGTCAGCGCTACTCCTCCGTATCCCAAAACCGATAGTGCGAGTCCTGCCAAGAGCAGGAAGAAATACGTAAACATCGATCCAACTACTCCAAAGTATTGCAATACTCGTGGGGTCAGGAAGAACTGAATACACAGTGCGAAAAACGCAAAGAAGAGATGAAACATTCCCAAGTCATGCGCCAGTGATTTCCGCATAATGAGTTGTGAAGAAATGGTCTCCACCTTTTCTTGCGTTGCGTGTTGCACGTCTTTTACTTTTTCAATCACCTTGGTGAAAAGCGATGCCTGCATTGTTTGTGCCGGCACATGAACTTCGTGATGTTCTCCAGATGGCACAATGTGCGACTGAATTTCCTTCGTAAATTCAAACTCAATAATCGTAAATACAACTACTTGTAACAGGAGCATCACCAGCAAGTGTTTGAGGAATTGAATCTTCCCAACGCCTCGAAGACCTTCTCCCAGCGGATTTTTTTGATTCTGTTTTTGAATCTTTGGTTTGAGAAAACTTGGAATCGTATGCAGAATTTTCGGCATAAATGTAATCAAAAGCCCAATCCCAAACAGTGATCCCATCCACAACCACAACACAGATTGATCCGCGATCATGTCGAGGAAGAAGACCATCAAGGCCGCTCCCACGACCGATCCAATCGTAATCGCTGATTCGATCTTTGGCATAAATCGCTGCGCTTCAGACGGAGAGAACAGGTGTTCCGTGAGTCGATGAAGCGCGATATTAATTTGAGAAAAGAAGAGATCTTTCGCAAAAATTACAAGAATGAAAAAGGCCAACTGCGTTGGTTCGAAAAAGAATGATCCTCCAACCAATACCGCCGTTGCGAAAATAAGAAACAATAAGAATGTTCTGAGTGATAATCGTGGAAACAAAAAACTTGCGATTCCTGATCCCACTACATACAACCCTGCGTCGAACAAGAAGAACCATAACAAATTATGAATTCCAAACTGCTCTACGAAGAGCGCTGTCAAAATAATCCAAGAGACAATAAACCCTATTTGAAACAAGAAACGAGCCCCCCAACAGAGTTGTAGACGTGAGGATTCTAGTTCAGTTATTCCGAGTAGTTTTTTTATATTTATTTTAAACATTCTTTGTTTTTGTCAATTTCATGATTTACTACATGTTATTATAACACAAAACATATATAAATTCAAGCCTCTGTGAAAGAAAAGTTGAGCACCGTTCAGGAATCAAGAAGTGGTTATGAAAATGAATAATTTGCGATTTTCGATTTCGGATTTTCGATTTTGAACACTCTCCTTCAAGCAAACATACTTTTTAATTCTCTAACTTTTAAACTTTTCAATAACTCGCAATTTCTAATTCGTAATTTGTAATTGATAATTCCCCATTATTCTCTCGTATCTTTTTTTGTTTTCTCGAAATTGTGCTATAAAAAGGAAAAGCTTTTTTTCCCCACAAAGATGACTTTTTCAGCACACACTTTCGAAACCAATCCATCAGAAGGAAACCTCGGTTTCGCCTTTCGCGAGAACATCGCCGAAGGCCAAGAGGTATTTTTCTTAGGAAAATTTCATGAAGACGACGTTGACGCCAAAACGGTTACCGAGGCAATCTTTGGAGCCGCCGTTGAAAGCTTCACGAGTTCTAAGACTACAGATGCCTATGATAAGTTCGAAGATGCCCTCAAGGCAGCAAACCTCGAAGCGCAAAAACGAAAAAAGAACTGGAAGCAAGTGCCAAACATTGTTATCTCATTTTTTGATTTCAATAATCTCTATCTTTCTCAATCCGGTGAATGCGAAGCCTATTTGATCCGAGGAACAAGTGTTTCTCAAATCACAGAAACACCTGAAAACGAAGACTCACTCTTCTCAAATATTTTGAGCGGACAAGTGGCTATTGATGATGTTGTGATTCTTTCTTCAAACAGACTCCTTCGTGTCATTACCGCAAATCAAATTGTCGATACGCTCAGCCGAAGCGATTTCGGAGAAGCGATTGGACTCTTACGACACGAACTCCAAACAGCAAGTGACGAAGACACGCTTGTAACAGCGGTTGGAATTGGAAAAAAAGAAACTTCGCAAAGTGCCGGATTCCTTTCTAAAGTAGTATCAAAAGGAAAGAAAGTTCTCGCGAACGACGAAGAACCGACACCAGTTGAACCTGTTGTGAAAGAAGCGATCGAGGAAGATTTCGATGCAGAAGATTTCGAAGAAGAAACATTCGAAGACACTCCAACAATCGAAGAAGAACCTCTTAAAGTTGGTGATCTATTGAATAAATGCAAAGGACTTCTCGAGAAAATCCCATTCCCAAAGAAAAAAATAAAACCACAGAAAAATCTAATGGTGATCGCCGGAACGGTACTCTTGATTTTGATCGTTGGAATTGGAATTAAATCTATCGCAGGTTATGAATCAACAGATACGAAAGCTCTCCGAGAACAACTCTCAATTGCCCGTGAAGCGCTTGTACAAGCCGATACATTCCTTCTCCAAGGAGAACGACAATCCGCTTCTGAATACCTTCAGAAAGCACAAGGGTCTGTTCAAGTGGTCTTAGGTTCTAAATCAAAGAGCTTTCGATCAGACGCACAATTCTTGCTCGCTGACATTCAAGAAAAACAACTCCAAGTTGAAAATGCTCGTAAAGTCACGCCACAACTGTTGGCAGATTTGGGAGTGAAGAATGATAATTTGGAAGCAACAGGGCTTTTGGAACTCAGTGGAAATTTATACGTTCACGATCTTAAACAAGTTCACAAAACCGTTCGAAATATTGTAGAAAAAGGACTGCCACTTTCAGAAAAAGAAACAATCCTCGCGTCTACTACCCGAACTGATCAAAATACATTACTCTTCTTAACAGACGCTCCAAAGGTAGTTGAGTACCGAGAAGGGCTCATCACACAGATGGGAACTGAGGACGAAACATGGAAACGTGGGCTTGATATTAAGACCTACGGACGATACGCATACATCCTCGATCCCGTCGAGAATCAAATCTGGAAATACGAACGACGACGAGCAAAGTACTCTCCTGCGATTGCATACAATCAAGGAGCTGATCTTTCTCGAGCAATCAGCATGACGATTGATGGCGGAATTTATATCTTGTCTGATGACGGAACATTGCAGAAAATTTTCCGAGGAACAAAGGTGGATTACACATTCCGAGATCTTCCATCGATTCCTTTCTCAGGACAAAATCTAAAGATCTTCACGACACCAAATCTCGACTTCCTCTACGTACTGGATCCAGACAATGCTCGAATCTTGGTATTCGTAAAAGGAGAACGATTTGCGACCTACAAGAAACAAGTACTCTTCGATCTTGCTGATGCGCGAGACTTTGTGATTGATGATTCTGGACAGAAAGTAAATGTCCTCACGAAGGACAAGATCTACGAATTTTCTCTCTAAGGGCTTGCAAGAAAATAACCTAAACAATGGCAGACAAAACGACAAAAATTAAGGTATGCCACGGGAATGCGTGCCGAAGGAATTTGGCTCCCTATTCTTTGGAGCGAGCGCAGAATGATAAGGAGGCGTTGAAACTCGACCACGTCGAGTGCGAAGAATGTCCGTGTTTGGGGAAGTGTGATAAAGGACCGAATGTTGTCGTAGAACAAGACGGGAAACAGCAATTGCATTCCTACACAACACCTATAGAAATGGGGAAAATCATTCGCAATCTTAAGAAAAAGAAATGAATATTTTTCAGGGAACATTGCGAGTCGAGTCTATCGAAACAGTTGCTCGTGACACAAAAAAGTTTCGATTCTCTGTGATGGATGCCAAAACACTCGTGCCAAGTGATGAGAAATTTGAGTATCAACCAGGACACTTCTTGTCCTTGAAATTTAGTGAGACCGCATGGAGAGCCTACTCTATCGCCTCTCATCCAAATGAAAAATATATTGAGTTCGTTGTCCGGTATGTTCCCAACGGAACGGCTTCTGATGTTTTTTGGAAAACAAAAGTCGACGACACGTTTGAATTCAAGGGCCCCTTTGGGGAATTTTGTTTGTCGAAGAACGATGATGCCCACCTTGTATTTTGTGCAACAGGAACAGGGATTGCCCCGTTCCGATCTATGATTCTCGAAGAAGTAAAAAAGAAATCTCCACGAAAAATGACACTCCTGTATGGTGGTCGAAATGCGGAAGATATTTCCTATCTCGACGAGATGTCAGACTGGTCTGATCAATTAGAGGTAAAGCTCGGACTGTCTCGAGAGGAATCAACAGATATAGATCTCCCCTGGAAACCATGCCGTATTACAACTTTTTTAGAGGAAGAAGATTGGAACAAAAATTTCGAGTTCTACATTTGCGGAAGCGGAAGCATGGTGAAATCTGTAAACGAATTATTGGAAGCAAAGAACGTCGAAAAGGAGAGTATTTTCATGGAACGGTTTAATTGAAAAACACCCTCCTCATTCTCAACTTGATTGGGGATCCAGTCTTTTTAAAAATTCCTTATCCCTCTAGCCCCTCATTATACCACATATTCAAGACTTTCACAAGCGCTCTTCACTCTATGACGAGAATTGCTCTTCTTTAAGGCCAGGCTTAAAATTGTAAATTGGCAATTGAAAATTGAAAATTCTCTACCCCAATGTTATTATCTGGGAAATGAAAAGATTCCTTTTGTTTTTCCTTCTCCTCTCGCTCCTCACCAGCGGAGTTTCTTTTGCGATGAAGGATTATTGTGACGAAACAATCAATACGTGCAAAGAGACAGTAGGAACAGCACAAGAAGTTACAAACTGCCTCACTCAGCAAAAAACAGCTCAAGCCGATTTCGATAAAGAAAAAAAAGTTCTTGATATTAAAATACAAGAAAAAAGAGACGAGATTGCGGATCTAAAGAAAAAATATGATGACTGTGTTATTTTAGTAAAAAAAACACCTGGTGTAGAAAATTGGACCCCTTATGAATTACAAAAAGCAATTAACGATAACCGTCAAGACAAGCTTGATGCAATCCCTCCTATCGAAGCATTAATTGTACCACTTTACGATGAAATCGCCGAACTACAAAAAAGACTAAATTGTGCAAATAATTCTGCTTCAACCTCTCGTATTAATTTTATAGGAAGTACTACCAGCTTTTTTAAGCTTTCTAAAATCAATGTAGGAAATGAGGCAAATCTTAATATTTTTGATATTACTGATAAAGAAGAAAAAGATCGAAATATTCTCAACCGGATACTCAAACTTATGACACAAGTCATTGGAACCTTTGCTGTCCTCATGCTTATCATTGGAGCTTATTATATGATCACCTCTCAGGGGGATGAGAGTCAGCTTCAAAAAGGAAAAAACATTTTCTTCTACACTGTTATTGGATTGCTCATTGCCTTTATGAGTTTTATTACCGTTCAATTTGTCCTTTCCATCATCTTTACCTCCACTGGATAATGAAAAAACAAATACTCCTTTTCTTTCTGGTTCTTGCCATTTGTTCCCCCCTCTCTACGGCGTTTGCAGAGGACGGTTATGATTGCTCTAAGGTAGTATGTAAAATCAATCCAGATTGTTCTAAACCAGGAAATGAACAATATGAGTGCTGTTGTTATAAAATAGAATTCCGGGAAAAAATAGGAAAAGACGATATGATTGTGGGGAAAAGCGGAGTAGATCTTATGAAAAATTATATCCATATTATTTATGTTTACGGAGCTTCTATTCTGGGAATTATCTGTGTGCTGATTATCGTTATTTCAGGAATTCAGATTACCATGGGAGGCGCACAGGCTGATCTTGTTGCTTCTGCAAAAACAAGAATATTCCAAGCACTCTTAAGCTTGGCACTCCTCTTTTTATCGGCAGTAATTCTTAAGACGATTAATCCAGGATTCTTTATCGGTCCTTAAGAAAAAAGAATTTCCTTCCCACGAAAATCTTCGTCCACAAAGACGCCTTTGTCGAACACCAATGTTCCGTTTACAAATGTTTTTTCAACCCGTCCCTCTACTTCTCGCCCATCGAACGGTGAATGTTTTGCTTTGGAAAAAAATTGTTCTGCGTCGATAACACCCGATGTTGGGTCGAGAAGAACAAGGTCCGCATCATATCCTGACGCAAGAACACCTTTCTTGTCTTGAACGTGAAAAAGTTCTACCGTTCGCTTACTCATCATGAAGGCGAGTTTTTGAAGCGATAGGTTTCGTTTTTGAAATTCTGTAAACAGAAGTGGCAACAATGTTTCCACACCCGGAACACCGAAAGGAACAGTAGCCCCCAATTTTTCTTCTTTGGTATGGGGAGCGTGATCGGTGGCAAAGATATCAATCGTACCATCTTCTACGCCTTCCCAGAGTGCCTTCAGGTCGGCATTTGTTGCCAGTGGTGGTTTCATTTCTGCAAATGGTCCTTGTGCTTCATTGGTGAGAAGCAGGTGATGTGGACACACTTCTGAGGAAATTTTGTCTGCATATTCTGATTGTTTTAATTCTCGAAGAAGTGCGACTTCTGAGGCCAAACTCACATGACACAAATGCACCTCACATGGCGCACCTTCTTCTTTCCAAATTTCAATAGCTCGTGCAAACGTCTCTCCTTCCGCGTGGAGAAGTACTCTGTGCGCAACATTGAAGATCGTGCGCCACGTATCTTCTTGATCCATCTTCAAGTCCCCTGTTGTCGTGTTCAGATACAATTTCACACCTGGAATATTTTTTGCTTTTTTAATTTCTTCCGCATTCGCCATTCCCGCTCCGAAGTAAAACCCAAAATTTGCACAGGATTTTTCACGAGCCAGTGCGCGTTTTTGTTCCAGATTTTGTAAGGTAAATGTCGGTGGTTTAGTATTGGGCATTTCAAAGAATGTCGTTACGCCTCCCGCAACGGCAGAACGAGATCCGGTAAAAAGATCTTCTTTGTGCGTGAGTCCAGGATCTCGAAAGTGAACATGTGGATCAATGAGCCCCGGAAAAAGAATCTTCCCTGTCCCGTCTAGAACCTCTGCATCTTGGATTTCGTTTTCAACAATGACACCGTCCTCAATAAATACATCGCCCACCCGATCTTGCGTTGCATCGATAATGCGAACATTTTTAATCTGATAATTCATTACGCTCATTTCAACATGGTTCGCTCTTTTTTGCAAAGAAATTCTTCGTTCCGCCCTATCATTGATTTTGTTTAAAATGATAGAAAGTTGTACCATCATTAAAACCTTCTTTTTCACTGAAATGGAATGGAAGTGAAAGAGAAGGTGGCGAATATTATACTTGATCATATCATCCTGTTCACAGAGTCGGATGAGTCTTTTGATTCTGTACAAATGATTCTGTACAAAAACTTATAAAAAAATCGGAAGTAGATTGCTTCTCCGCATGCTTTTGGACTCATTCCTCATCTCAAAATCATCCTGATCGCAATGACAATACTGTTTTAAATTTAAAATTTGGAAATTCTTTTTACCTTTTACCTTTAGCCTTTAACATTATATCAACTCGAGTCCTCGCGCAATAAGCGTCATTCGTACAGGCACTCCATTCTTTGCTTGCTCGAAATATTTTGCTTGTGGAAGGTCATCTACTTCTACCGTGATTTCATTTACCCGTGGCAGTGGGTGAAGCAGAATCGCATTCGGTTTCATCTTGGATACTTTTTCTGTGTCGAAGATGAAGGCGTCTCGCAGTCGCATGTATTCATCACGATCTTCAAATCGTTCTTCTTGTACTCGCGTGTCATAAATCACATCCGCGTTCTGCAAAATTTCATCATTCAATTCATTAAATTTCTTATCCCCCAGTTCTGCTTTGAAATGACTCTCTGGAATCTGAATCACTTCCGGCGCGACGAAGGTAATTGTCACATTATCAAAGTTTCTCAAAATTGTTTCGAGTGAGTGAACCGTTCGTCCGTATTTCATATCTCCGACAAACACCACGTTGAGTGGTTCATCCAGTGTGAAATATTTTTGAATCGTGTAGAGGTCAAGGAGTGACTGCGTAGGATGTTCTCCAGCCCCGTCTCCTGCATTAAGTACGGGAACTCCCGACATCTTTGCCGCTCGATCGGCGTATCCGACTTCTTTTGATCGCATCGCGACCACATCAGCATATCCCGAGAGAATACGGATCGTGTCTTCAATTGTCTCTCCTTTGCTTACCGAAGAGAACGTCACATCACTCGTAGAAATCACTTTTCCTCCGAGTCTATTCATCGCTGTTTCGAAGCTGAGTCGTGTTCGTGTAGAAGGTTCGTAGAAGAGCGTTGCCAATATTTTTCCTTTCGCCATATCGGTCCCCCCGCTATCAAGTAATTTTTCCATTTCTACCGACTGTTGCATGATTTCTAGCAACTCTGCCTTCTCAAATTGCGCCGCCGATAAAACGTGTCTCATTGCCTCTCATTGTAAATCGAAAATTCGCAATCCGCAATCGCAAATCCGAAATGGCAAATTGGCAATTGCCAATTGAAAATAGCCCCCTTCCTGTTGACATTCCTTTGTAAAACAATACATTCCACCCGATTATTTCTATGTGTTTGGGTTCAAGCGTTGAAAAACCTCCAAGCCATGACGAACCACTCTAAAATGATTGCAGTAGCAAAAATCGGCGGACATCAAGCGCTCGTAAAAGTAGGAGAGCAAATCGAAGTAGACAAACTCGAAGCAGAAATTGGAAAAACTGTTTCTTTTGACACACTTCTTATTTCTGAAGATGACGGTTCTGGATTTGAAATCGGAACACCACTTATCGCAGGAAAAAAAGTAGAAGCAAAGGTTCTTGAACAAGGACGAGGAGACAAGATTGTGGTCTTTAAAATGAAACCACGAAAACGATACCGACGAACACGAGGCCACAGACAACACTATACCGTTATTGAAATTACGAAGATCGGAGGAGGCGCTGCAAAGAAAACGGCACCAAAAGCAACTGAAGAAAAGAAAGAAACACCCGCTAAAAAGTCGATTACAAAAAAACCAGCGGCAAAAAAACCAGCCGTGAAAAAGGCGAATCCAAAAAAGAAATAGAAAAACTATTGTTTCCGAAGGGATAATTCTGTACATTTCTCATATATTTTCTTTCTCAATATGACTGAAGACAACACCAATCCACAAGATCAAAAACCCGCTGGAGACGATTCTCCAGTAGATCCAAATACTCGCGACGGACAACTCGGAAAACGAGATGGACACGTCTTCACTATTCCTCCCCATCCAGATACAACCTTTGATGACGATGCTTTTTTGACACTCCTTGAAGGATCTATTTCTCTCACAATGGAGGAGAAGAAACGAGTAATTGATGCAATTCCACGACTCAAGATTGAACAGATCAACGAGCTCATCAAAATATTTGAAGAAGAAAAACAAAAATTTTCAGAACTCGAAAAAGAATTCTCAGATGATGTAGGGAAACTCAAAAAAGAACGAGAAAAAGAAATCGAAATGGGAGAGATTAAAGCCGAAGAAGAAACTGAGGCCTCTGGCGAAGAAGCCGAAGCTGAAGCTCTGCGGAAGAAATTGATGGGAAAGTAATAACAAACTAAGGTATTAATACCTCTGCTGAATATGGCAGTGAGACAATAGTCTTTACGACAATATACGCCCCCATAATAAGCACGAGTCCGATAATTGACCACATCAGACCTTTTTTTGATTTTGTTATTATTTCCGATCCACCAGCTGAGGTGAGAATGTTAAATGAATTTTGAATAATAAAGAGAACGGCAACGGCAGCCGCAAGACCAGTGAGAGCCGTCGCGATTCTTTGGATATAATACGTAATTGCCCAGCTCGATCCCATATACTTCGTTCTTATTTCATGGTTCTCCATTTGTCCTGCCCCAGGTAAGTATTCTGGATGGTTTTCAATATTTACGTTTAATTCCTTCAAAGCATTTTCTAAGTTATACCCTTCATATTGTGCAAAAACACTCCCTGTTGCAAAAATTAAACAGAAAACAAAAATTAATTTTTTCATGTTGAAAGAAGAAAATATAGCGCCTTCATAATGGAATAACTCAATATTACAAAAAGTGCTCCCATAAGGGTGTAGGTGAAAACATCCTTTGCCTGAGAGAGTTCTTCTTCATTACTTCCTGCATACACAAATCGAATCCCTGCATAAATCATTGCTACCATAATCAGTGGGGCCACAAATTTCAGAAGGATATTAATAAGATGGGGAATATAAAGCATGAGCAACTTTTCTGTTCCGTTCTCTCCATCTTCATTCTGTCCTATTACTCCAGCAACCTGGGGGTAAACCCAAATTTTTCCATCTGGCTTATGCTCCCAACTTGGAAAAAGTCCTTCAACACCACTATTGTTATTCCCTTTTTGTTTCATTGCCTCTTCAAACGTCACTGCTCCTACACTCCCTCCCAAGAGTAAAAAAAGAAGTGCAACCATAAATACTCGTTTCATCATTATCCAAAGACATTACCAATATCAATACCAATAACAAATTTCACAATCGCAAATGCCATCACGGCAATAATAATAGCAACAAGTGCCCAGTAAATAATATCTTTTGCTTGCTTCACTTTCTCCGAATCCCCAGCACAGAGAATGTAATTTATTCCTGCAATAATAAGCATTATCACTCCTACCATAAGCATAATCATCAAAAACCCACTCACAATTTTGGGAATCAGTTTGTTTGAAATATAGGTCTGTCCTATTTTTACGTCTATAGGCGCCTCTCCCTCTTTTGTATGCAATGTTGGCCCTGGCAAAAGTCCACCATTAGAAACTGGTGGAGCTGATACTGCAAATACTCCTCCCGTGAGGAGAACTCCTATGCACAAACTCCAGAATAATTTTTTTAGCATGAAATTACCTACATTCTAAAACAAAACAGAATCATTTTCAATTGCCAATTGTCAATTTGCAATTTAAAAAAAACACTTTCATTTGAAAATGGGAAATTGAAAATTGAAAATTCCCTAGTTCGTTCCCAAAATCACTTGCAAGTCGATCAAGTTATTCGGATCTTGTTCTTCTACGGAGATAACTTCTGTGTGGTTTACATCAAACACACGCTCAATAATTTTCTTTGTTTTGATATCCTTGCCCCCCGTGTAATCACGCAAAAATGTACGAAACACTGGACGATCTGACTTATAATTTCCTACATCAATTATATGAAATCCAAGACGTCGAAGCCGAATTGCCATACGAGAAGCAAGCCCTGATGTCATTGATCCGTTGAGCACAGAAATCTGTGTATTCTCGAGCAGAATCTCTGGGTGAATCAATACTAAATCCATAAAAAGTTGTGTGTCTTTCAAATCCTCTGGAAGCAGAACAAATTGCCCTCCGTAAAACTCTTTCGCAGGCGTATAGAGAAATCCTCCCATTTGTGTCGGATCATCATTGAGCACCGCTGAAACTACGTTTCCGTAATCAATTCCCAAGCCTACTTTTGCAAGTGCGATCATCTGTGTCAACCCCATGTCTGTATTCACGTTTTTTCTATAGAGTTGAAAGAATTCTCCGAGCTTCCCAAAGTCTGTTAGCAAACTCATGTTTTCTGCTTTCTGCCGAATCGCGAGAATAATATCTTGTTGTCGTTTTGCTCGGTCATAATCAGACGATGTTTTTCGACTTCGCGCGTATTTGAGCGCTGTATCCCCATCGAAATGTTGGAATCCTTTGCGCACAACAAATGTTTGATATCCATAATCAACATCTGGATAAAACGGATCTTCAATCGCTTCGGGAACAAAAATATCAAGCCCTCCCATTTCATCAATCACTTCTGCAAAAACTCTGAAATTAATCACCGCTCCATAATGAATCGGCATGCCGGTGAATTCTGATACTGCGTCTTTTATAATCTCAAGTCCCCGACGATTTCCTTGTTTATATCGAGCTGCTGCGTAAATCTCATTCACTTTTCGATCTCCAATTCGAGAAGAAAGGAATAAATCTCGTGGTAAACTCAACATTGAAACCGATGGCGTGCTCGGATTGACTGACACCACCATAATAGAATCAGACAGGTTTCCTCCCTCAGCCCCTTCTCCCGCTACTCCCAAGAGGAGAATATTAGTGTGTCCATTTTTATCTTTATCGAGTGGACCAAATGAAAAAATCTGACGCGTTGTTTCTACAAAAAATCCAGAATCAATTACCGCCGATCCTCCCCAAAAAATAATCCCCAGACCAATCACAGCCATAATCCCAATCGCCCCCTTTCGTCCAAAAATACGGGTTAGTTTTCTCCAGGCTTTATATTTACTGCGCGATCGTTTCTGTTCGATTTTTCGCACTTTAAATTCCTTCATCGGGCGAATTATAGAAATGTTTCTCATGCGGTCAACCAGGAAAGATTTTCGATTTCGGATTTTTAAATCTGCAATCCACAATCTGAAATTATTACTTAAACTTTTCAACCCTTCTCGATTCTAAAAACTATAAACTGTTCACTGTTTTAATTTGCTCCCACGGCAAGTTCAAATCCTCTCGTCCAAAATGTCCATAACTCGCTACTGGTACGTATATGGGACGTTTGAGATCAAGCGAAGAAATGATGCCATTCGGCGTTAGGTCAAAGTTTTTTCGTACAATTTTTTCCAATTGTTCGGGAGAATATTCACTTGTTCCAAAACAATCCACGTAGATAGAAACAGGATCGACAACGCCAATCGCATACGCGAGTTGCACTTCACATTTAGTTGCGAGCTTGTTCGCGACTATATTTTTGGCCACCCAGCGCGCAGCATAGGCTCCTGATCGGTCTGTCTTGGATGGATCTTTCCCAGAGAAAGCACCTCCTCCGTGTCGTCCGTATCCACCATACGTATCAACGATAATTTTTCGTCCGGTCATTCCACAATCTCCTTGCGGACCTCCAATAACGAATCGTCCGGTTGGGTTGATATGAAGAATTGTTTTCTCGTCCATCCATTCTGCGCAAATCGGTTCTATAACTTCCTTCTTGATGTCTTCTCGCAGTTGTTTGAGATCTACTTTGTCATTATGTTGTGTTGACACCACGACTGAGTCTAATCGAACTGGCACGCCGTCACAATACTCAAACGTAACCTGCGCTTTCCCATCAGGTCTCAAGTATTTTAACGTTCCTGCTTTTCTCACTTCCGCGAGTTTCCGCGTTAAATTATGCGCCGTGACAATAGACAACGGCATGAGCTCTAGCGTTTCATCGCATGCGTATCCAAACATCAATCCTTGATCCCCTGCGCCCCCTGTGTCGACTCCTTGCGCAATATCGGGTGATTGTTCCTCAATCGCATTAATAACGGCACACGTGTTCCCATCGAAGCACACATCGGCAGAGTTGTATCCAATCTCTAAAATTCGCTCTCGTGCAATCTTCTGCACATCGATGTAGCAGTTGGTGGTGATTTCTCCAGCCACTATGACCAGTCCCGTATTGACGAGAACCTCACACGCAACGCGTGCATCCGGATCTTGAGCGAGGATGGCATCAAGGATACTGTCGGATATTTGATCCGCGATTTTATCAGGATGCCCTTCAGTTACCGATTCCGATGAGAAAAAAGTTTTCATTGTGCGTAGTGTTAAAAAAAGTTGCGTTAGCAACTTCTATCAAACTTCATCCCATACGAGTGGAGCACCTTTGCCATTCAGTTGGCGGGTTGCTGGTGATTCATAGAGTCGTACCTCTCCTCACCTCTTAATAAAAATTGCAAGAATAATGTAATGAAATTGAAAAATTTTGCAAGTGAATCTCCTATACCTTTCACTCTCTCCCTCATCCCCAATTTAATTGGGAACCCAGTCTTTCAAAAAATTCCTTATTTTTTTCAAAAGAAATACATTATTGACTGGTTTCCCACCTTCGCAGGAATGAGGTAAATAAAAATGAAAGAGGCTTAGGTTGGAATCCGAATCCTATACTTTCCCCCTTACCCAAATCCGCTTCCTCATTCTTTCACAATTTTAATTGCCATTCCTTGAACAACCGCTGTACTGAGTTTTTTTTGCGCGCTCGTCAGAATCCTTTGAAATGTACTCTGAGACGTTTCCATTTGTCCAGCCGCTTCAACCTGACTCAACGATTCCGTATTCTTCAAACGAAGAGCTTCCCACTCCTCATGAGTGATTTCTACAATTTTGAGCATTCGCAAAGGAACCCCCTGTGGCTTATAAAAAGTCACTTTTGGATTCTGAGAAATCATTCGAAATGATCGAGGTCTCGGCATTACTTTTTCATATTACCATTTTCTCTTTCTTTTCGAATAGCTTGAAGTCGTTCTTCCAAAATTTTCTCTTGTTCTTTGAGTGATATTTGTTCACTTGCTTGTCCAAAGAAATTCCCCATTCCTCTTCGCATTCCTCGAGCAAAACCTCTGAATCCTCTTCCGAATCCGTTTTGAAAACCACTTCCTTTTCCAACACAAATACCTTGACCTCTTCCTGTAAGAGGCCCTTGTCCAGCCGGTCCCGTTTTATCAAAATTTGGCATGATTTTTAAAATTAAAGATTAAAATCATTTTGAATATATACCCAATATTTTCAAAGTCAAACTTTTTCTATTTTTTAGACTTCTTGTCCTTGTTTTCTTTTGATAAAACTTCAAATGTTATCCGCACTGTCTGCGTATCACCAATTTCTGGAACAATGGTTGTCAGTGTTTTTCCAAATTCTCCCGAACCTCCATCATCCATTCCGATGTGTACTGTTTTCACAGCATTTCCTTCTCCATCTTTTATAATCTCATATCGATTATACATCGTACCGGTAAACGTATATTTTTTCATTGTATTTATTAATGTTTTAAACAAGGCGGTCGTACAAATGCTTTTCGCGTCCAAATAGCTTGAAATGTTTTTAGAAAAACCAGAATCCAAAGCAGTGTTGCCAAGATTCCCCACACAATCCCAAACCACCCTAATACTGATAGCCCCGGTAAAAATTGAGAAGCTACAAAAAAACTAATTCCAAATGCTGACATCGGAAATACAAGTGCCCAAAACCCAAGCGTGTACGGAATTCCCTCCGTACGAAGATATCCATGCATCACTTTTAAAATAAGTAAAAACCAAAACACTCCAAAACTAATCATCGTCGGAAGAAATAAAAATCCGAACGTTTTTAATATGGCTTGATATGGCAATGTCGGTAAAAGCAATGGCAAAAGACTCACTAAAGCAATAATAGAAACCCCTGCTGGCGCAAGAAGAATAACAAAACTAGGCGCCATTTCTTTTCGAGGAAGTGGATGAAATCGAAGTCGAAAAATAACAAAGGTGAGTATCCATCCTGTAAGCAATACTAAAAGAGTGAAAAGAAAAAAATGAAACATCCCCATTCCCGATGCCAAAGGAGTGCCCGCAAAAAATTTCTGAGCCCAAAAGTTCCCCGCAAACATACTTACAAAAAGTCCAACCGGTGGCAAAAGACAGATCCCAATGGCCTGCTCAATTTTGTTTTCTGCTGACTGAATCATGGTAGAGCACACCCCAAGAAGAAAGAATATTCCAAGCACCATTGCAAATACGTAAAGAATCCCCGCAAGCCACTGCCCGACGGGAAAAGCAAGAACCCCTTGTGGAACAAGAACAGTTGTTGTTGCTGTACTTAACACCCCCAAAGAAATAGAAATCCCTGCAAAAAATTTAGAAGTGTCGGGTTGGAAAAAATCTTTTTTCACCAAAGGATAAAAATACGCCAACCGAAATCCATATCCAATACTTGCAAAAATAAATGACAAAAATGCGATTCCAATAAAGCCGATACCAACTGAAGTCATCCACGGCATCTGCAAAAAGAATGCCATTTTTGCCCAGAGAACTCCAAGCGCTCCTGTTGCCATGCTCGACATAAACCAACGCGCTTCAAGTGTAGAAATGATATTTTTAAAATTGTTCATGTTGTTTAATCACTAAATGCAAAATCGAGAAATTTCTTTAAATCTTTTTCTTTCATACTCATTCCTTCCGGAAAAGATTTTTCCAACATATTTTGAGCTACTTTCTGAGACATTGATCGAAAAGAATTCTGTACTGATTTCAGTTGGGTAAGAATCTCCATGCAATCAGGATCTGTTACCGCAAGCATTTTTTTAATACCCGTTAACTGTCCCTGTATGATTTTTAAATGCCGAGAAGTTTTTTCTTGATTTTCCATGTTTTCATGATACCATAGGGGGGTGGGGGTATGTCAAATAAAAATCAATGACGCTCGATGAAAACAAATACAAAGCGTTTGGTCTGAATTGATAGCGGAATTAATCCTGAGCGAACAAAAGCAAGTCGAAAAATTCATATTTCTGTTCTTTAAGTCAAGAAAGAAAATACCAAATGTTGGATGTCCGATATCAAGAATCATAATCAACAAACAGATTGCTCGACTGGTTGTACTCCAAATAACTATTCTGTCACTGTTTCTTTTTCTTTTTTGAATACATTCCTCTTACTCAGATAGTTACGGAAATACTTATACTGGTAGCTGATCCCGAAGCGTTATTTAACTTTTGTCTTGGATACAAAGTGTTTCCCTATTGGCACAAAATAAAAACAAAATAACAAAGTAGACTCCCACTTCTCACGTGAACAGAACAAGAAGAACAAAAAAATATCAATTCATTATCTTCGGATTCTTCTTCATCAGATAATTCATCACAAACGGAAATATCAATGTTGTGACCAATGCCATAATGATAAGCCCTGAATACAGCTCAGAAGAAAGAAGTCCCACGCGAAACGCAATGAGTGCTAATGCCATTTCTATCGCTCCGCGACTATTCATCGCCCAACCAATAAGATGAAGTTGCTTCCAACTGAGATCAGTAAAGGGTTTTGCCAAAAGCGATCCTCCAATTTTTCCTACCAAGGCTACCCCCACGATAAAGAATAAAGAAAGCGGACTAATCACAAGTGATCCAATATCAAAATGGAGTCCCACCGAAAGAAAGAAAAAGGGAACGACCAGCCACATCAGTGCTTTTCTTATAGATTGCACAATGTGATTCTCTCTTTTTGCAAATGTTCGAACACCGATTCCAAGAAAAAATACCGCAATGACGGTCAGTAAAAAAACATAGCCCCCGGGATTCTGTATTCCCAAAAAATATATCAAAAGAATAAACGCCAGAAATCCAAATATATCATCGATAATTCCCGCCCCCATCATGGCTGACCCCACACGCGTTTTGAGTTTCCCCATGTCGAGAAGTATCTCGGCAATCGTTGCTTCTGCTGTAATACTCATTCCTATTCCCACCACTGTTGCGGTAATAAAAGAGAATCCAAGGGCTTTAAAAATAACAAACCCGAGGACAAATGGCGTCAGTGCCGCAAACACAGAAATAACGAACGAATCTTTTTTTTCGTGATAGATCTTTTTCCAAGAACTCTCAAATCCTGCTAAAAACATCAAACAGAGCAGTCCAATATCGCCCAGAAAAAAAATAAGTTCGGTATGTGGCTCGATAAGAACGTTCTTCACCAAAGGCATTCCCAAAACAAGTCCTCCCACAATAAGTCCGATGACTCCAGGGAGTTTTAACTTTTGGACGCCCAAGACAAAAAGAGCCAGCACTATGAGCAATATCGGAAGCACAAGGAACAAGTTCATAGAAATCGGATGGAGAATTGCCGCACGTATTATGTCACCAATACAAAGTGGAGCAAGGGGAAATCGTCTTTCCCCCCTCGCAGGGGGGACGGTGGGGGGTATCGAGAGAATTCCTTATTATTGAAAATTCCATACCCCCTCTAACTCCCCCTACAAGGGGGAGAAAAAATTAGATCCCCCTTGCACAAATCCACTTCCCGACTACTGTGGCGACCTTGAAACAGAAACTATGACAGAATCTTTCGCCAAACTCGGTCTCTCTGACCTCTCGCTTGAAGCCATTTCAAAAAAAGGGTTCGAAGAACCGACTGAAATCCAAGCTAAAGTAATCCCATTACTTTTGAAAAATGACAGCGATGTGATTGCCCAAGCGCAGACAGGAACCGGAAAAACAGCCGCCTTCGGACTTGTCTTTACCGATAAATTGAAAGCCGGAAAACACAAATCTCCACAAGCGATCGTGATCACCCCAACGCGAGAACTCGCCGTGCAGGTGGCCGATGAACTGTCGTCCCTCAAAGGAAAAAACAACTTCTCAATCGCCCCAATTTACGGAGGGCAATCATGGGGACTTCAAAGAAAGCACTTGAATGCAGGAGTCGATATCGTCGTGGGAACACCCGGACGAGTGCTCGACCATTTGAAAAAAGGAACGTTGAAACTCGACCAAATCCAATACTGCGTGCTCGATGAAGCGGACGAAATGCTCAACATGGGATTCGTGGAAGACATCGAAGCGATTTTGGAATTTACTAATCCTGAACGACAAACATTGCTGTTCTCAGCGACGATGCCATCACGGATCGCCAACCTCGCGAAGAAGTACATGCGAAATGCTATCAGCATCAAAACCGAACAAGATCGCATCGCGAATAACGCTGTGGATCAGATTTATTTCGAAGTAACCCAAGGCAACAAGTTCGACACGCTGTGCCGGATTATTGATATGGAGGAAGAATTTTATGGAATTGTTTTTTGCCGAACCAAGATTTCCAGTGACGAAGTGAATCAACATCTCTCTCAACGGGGATACCGGTCAGAGACTTTCCACGGAGACATCTCGCAAGATAGACGAGAACAGATTATGGATGATTTCCGGAAACGAAAAGTTGAGATCTTAGTGGCGACCGATGTGGCCGCTCGAGGAATTGATGTGAATGATCTCACGCACGTGATTAATTACGCGTTGCCACAAAACTCAGAATCCTACGTGCACCGTATCGGACGGACCGGACGAGCAGGAAAAGATGGGAAAGCCATCACGCTTATCACACCATCAGAATACCGAAAACTCAGGATGTTTGAGCATCACGCCAAAGCAGAAATCCAAAAGCAAAACGTGCCGGATGCAACAGCAATGGTGGATATAAAGAAACGAAGAATTATGAAGGACCTCGAACCACTCTTCGAACCGTCCAAAGATTTTGAAAAATACCAATTGCTTGCTGGCGAAATGTTTGGGAAACACGAACCACAAGAGGTTATTGCGGCACTGCTCCAATACAGTTTCTCTGACACCCTTGATAAAAATGCGTACAAGCATATTGCCACACTCCAAAGCGACCAAAAACCTGACCGAGGTGGACGAGAACGGGGTGGACGAGGTCGAGATCGAGGTGTTGAACGTGGAGGCGATCACAGTCATGATCGAGAACGACGACAACGACGAGAACAATCTGGTGGAACTATGGGAATTACCCGACTCTTTCTCACGACAGGACGACGAGACGGAGCCAGTGTTATTTCTATTCTCCAGATGATTGAGAAAGACTTCGGAGTCTCAGGCAAACTTGTCGGCGACATCGACATCATGAACGACTACACGTTTGTTTCTGTCCCCTTTCCGGAGGCCGAGACAATTCTTGATGCGTTTCATGAGATGAAGAAAAAACAACGACCACCCGTTCGTGTTGAACGAGTTTCAAAGATGAAACAAGGAAAGGTTGGTTCTCGCACCGATCGTTCCAAAGCGAGGAATAAAACTGGAGGGAAGCGCAAGGGTAAGTCTAACGATTCCGGCAGGAAGTCAGGCAAGAAGCGGTACTAGAGCTTTCGTTAATTACGTAATCGATTACGTAATCAAATCTTTAAGTACGTATTCGAATACGTATTCGAATACGTATTTTTGGTTGAAGAAAAAGTGAAAGGAAGAAGGCGGTGATAAAAAAACACAATCAAACTTCCACCAAATTTTCTTCTTTCCTGCTTGTTGTAATGGTTCCGATTTTCGAGTGCAATCTTGTTGATTGTTTTTGTGCTAAATACTCTGAAACGTCTTTGTAAATTGCACTTGCCAAGTGTTTTGCAAATGTGACAGGAACCGCATTCCCAATCATTTTGTATCCATTTGCAATGCTGTCATATTTGAATAAGAAATCATCAGGAAAAGCTTGAACTCTTGCACATTCCCGAACAGAAAGTCTTCTGTATAAATCTTCTTTTCCTGGTACAAAAATTCTTTTATTTTGCTCAACAAATTCCATTTTAGGTGCTTGTGGATGAAGCGGAGCATGGCGACCTCCCGCTTGAATAGTGAAACTTGGCTCATCCCAACTTCTTACACGATTTCTTGACATGTAAATTGTTGAAAAGCCACCATTCATATATTCATGATTGAGAGCTTTGAGATTTTCATTTCCATTTGTATAATTTTTTTCTTTTGCAGGCTTTGCTGATCTCAAATCCCAAATAGCATCTCTCAGTGTTTTTTTCTCAGAAATAACTTTGGGAGGAATAAATATTTTATTCATTTTTTTATGATAGCCCACGATAATAACTCGTTTTCTATCTTGTGGAACTCCATAATCATTAGCATTCAAAAGAAAATAAGACACCTTGTAATTAAGTGCTTTGAATTCCTCGAGAATTTTGTGAAACGCCTCTTTGTGCTTTGGTAATAAAATTCCTGAAACATTTTCTGCAAGAAAAAATAATGGTTCTTTTTCTTTTAAAATTCTTATGTATTCAAAAAAAAGTTGCCCTCTTTTGTCATTAATTCCCCTTCCTGCTCCTGCCTCGCTCCAACTTTGACATGGTGGTCCACCAATGATTCCCACTGAGTCAGGAACATCACATGATGGAACATCTACAATGCTTCTTTTATCAAGTTCTGTGTTTGGGAAATTGTGCTCAAATGTTGACCAAATAGTTTTATCAAATTCGTTTGCAAAAACAGTTTCGAAACCAGCTTGGTGAAAACCAAGATCAAGTCCTCCAGCACCACTAAAAAGAGAAACTATTTTCATTTTATTGTTTTTCATAAGAAATAAGTTTCGCTTCTAAAAGTTGAGCTGGATTGTTTGGAGATTTAATTTCAATATCTTGAATTATAAAATTTTCATTTTGTAACTCTTCAAGCTTTTGACGATCTTCCTCTGGAAATGACATATATTTTTCTTTTAGCAGAATTGCATTGATCGTAAATTCGTTACTTCTATTGATAATTGTATAATCTTCAAACACCTTTATGGGATTTTCAATATGCCACATTCCTCGAACCCGTAAGTCGGTAATCCCCAATGGATCAACTTTTTTTATTTTTGCTAGTTCGTTTGTATCAACTAACTCCACATCCGAAATTTCACAAATTCCATTTGAAATTTTATCAGCAATTCTTTTATAAATATCCCTATTTGCTGCATAACAATCCCCATAAATAAACCAAAGAATTTTTAGCTGATTAGATTCCTTTGGAGCAACCCCAATGGAATAAATAATATCTTTTTGTTCCCAAGGAGATGCTTCACAATTTTTACAATCATTCGTAATTCTCGAATCATCAGAATGTAATTTATTTTTAGGATAAGAACTATTGAGTGGAATAGCAGCAGAAATATTTTCTATTTTTTTTACCTCAATAGCATCTCCATTTTTGATTATAATGTCTGGTGGATTGTTTTGATTTCCTCGATAAGAAAAATTTTGACTATAAAGACTATCCTTTTCTAAATTATCTTTCCCTAAAGAATTACAAAAAACATCTTTGACATAGGTTTCAAGTGCCTCTCCCATATTATTAGCTCTATTCGATCCATTATAAAAAGAAATCAAATCAGTGATGGGATTTTCAATGATATTCACTAAAGCAACAAGTAAATTGGTCATAATTTATTAACTAAACTTTATGCTTATAATATAACGAAAAGTCCGAATTTTACAATTTCAATATTTAATATAAAAATAAGATTTCCTTCCCTTCCAACCTTGACTTATCCCGCTTAATACCTATCCCTCCAAAATGCTCGGGACCTTCGGTAACCTTTCGGGATTATTTTCAAAAAGAAATTAATTGATTGACTTATGATACTAATTGACTACAAACTCAAAGGTTAATTCATCCAATGACACAAGAAATTCGTAATATCGCCATTATCGCCCACGTTGACCACGGAAAAACAACCTTGGTTGACGGTCTGCTCAAGGCTGGAGGAGTTTTCAACGACCACGAGGAAGTGGAAACCTGCGTGATGGACAGCAACGACCAAGAGAAGGAACGTGGGATTACGATCTACGCGAA